>NZ_CP150231.1:3407500-3566525 GCF_037974225.1 Solibacillus sp. FSL R5-0691 | reverse complement strand
GCTCTTTCTTCCTTTCATTAATCATTTCACATTCGATTCGTATATTTAAATGACAAAGCCCATACTAACAAAATTAGATGAGAGTCTCTTTTTTATGTGAATTTCCTTACAAATGCAAACTTTCTTGCTTACGAAAAAAGAAAGGCTCTGTTAGATAGTTAATAGGAAACAGAGCTATAAAATATATATTTTATAATTAAAAAGGAGTTCATACACATAACCACAACTTGTGGATAAAGGTTGTTCTAGAGTAGGGGAAATCTTTGTCCACAGATTATCAACAATTGTGGATAATATATTTCCCAGAAAAGAATTCCACAAAGTAAAACACAGTTATCGTATCAAATAAAGTTAGGTATTTCAATACTTAAACGATCTTATCCACATAATCATATGTTATATACATAACAGTTGTCCACAGGTTTGTTATATGTGAAAAACCTGTAGATAAACGTTGTGGATAATTTTTAAGGGCAAAAATACTATTCACAGCATAAACTTAAATTAATTTTATAAATTGTGGATAAGTGAGAGTTTAGATCAGCAAGGGGAATATATGAGGTTTATAAGGAAAAAGAGAAAAATAAAATTGAAGCATTGACAAATGGCTTTTATTCTTTATATAATATCATGGTCTGTATGTAGAGATAGATATAGTAACGCTCGAATTCAGGAGGTGTATATAAATGAAACGCACGTACCAACCTAAAAAACGTAAGCACTCTAAAGTTCACGGTTTCCGCGCTCGTATGAGCACTAAAAACGGCCGTAACGTATTAGCTCGCCGTCGTAAAAAAGGAAGAAAAGTATTATCAGCATAAGTCCACTGAGCCACATCAGTGGTCTTTTTTTTCTTTTACAGTGTTGAATGAGCAAAAAAAGTACCAATGATTAGATGGAGCAGGTGAATGGATCATGAATAAACGCCAACGTATAAAGAAAAATGAAGATTTTCAAAAGGTGTTTAAAAAAGGTAAGTCGTTTGCGAATCGCCAATTTGTTGTATATTGCTTGAAAAAGGAAGAACAACAGGCGTTTCGTATTGGCTTATCAGTGAGCAAAAAAGTAGGAAATGCGGTCACTCGGGTTCAAGTGAAACGCTATATTCGCCAAGCTTTTCTGGAATTAAAAGATGAAGTTAGACAAGATATGGATTATGTTATTATCGCCAGAACGCAGGCGGCCACACTGGATTTTCACGAAACAAAAAAAAGCTTGCAGCATGTTTTGAAGGTTGCAAGAGTATATAAAGGATAGTTCCACAATTAAATGTTTTTCATTCATTGCTTTAAACATTGAATTTACAGAACATTTAGTAGTGTATGAACGTCCATAATGGTAAAATATTGTCATAAAAATCGAATAGGTTTGCTTTAGGGGGAAGAAGGTTGAAGAAAAATCTATGGATAATGCTGTCACTTGTTTCAGTAGTATTACTGCTATCAGGCTGTACAGAATTTGACCAACCAATTTCATCTGAAAGTGATGGCTTTTGGAATGAATATATTGTTTGGCCATTAGTATCATTTATCAAGCTTTTTGCTGATATGTTTGAAGGTAATGCTGCGAATTATGCATTTGCAATTATTATCGTAACTGTTATTATTCGTCTAATCATTCTACCTTTAACTATCAAACAAGTGAAAAGTTCTAAGAAAATGCAGGAGATGCAACCGAAGTTAAAAGAGCTGCAAGCAAAATACAGCTCAAAAGACGCGGCAACTCAGCAAAAGTACCAGCAGGAAATGATGCAGTTAATGCAGACTTCAGGTGTTAACCCGTTAGCTGGATGTTTACCGATTCTTATTCAAATGCCGATCCTGATTGGTTTCTATCATGCGATTAGCCGTATGAATGCAACACCGGATGCCTTTGAACTAGGGACATTCTTATCGGTTCCATTAGCGGAGCCAAGTATTGTATTTGCTGTTATCGCAGGTCTTATCCAGTATGTTGTATTAATGACTGGACCAGCAGTAGATAACCCGCAAATGAAAATCATGATGTACATCATGCCATTAATGATTGTTGGTTTCGGTATTATTTTACCAGCCGCACTATCATTATATTGGGTAGTCGGAAACTTTGTATCTGTATTACAAAACCTTTTTATTTATAAACCTTGGAATAAAAATAAACCGGATGCTACCGATGCTAAAGGGGCGAAATAAGTGAAACAAACTACGCAAATAGGCGCAACAGTAGAAGAAGCGATCTCATTAGCGTTACAAAAGCTTGGCCATACTCGTGAACAAGTTGATGTGGAAGTTTTACAAGAGGGGAAAAAAGGATTTTTAGGTTTTGGGGCACGAAATGCTGAAGTTCGTGTCACAGTAAAAGAAATTGTTCAGCAGCAAGTGAATCAAGAGACGACTTCAGATTCTGCATCTGATGTGGAAGAACTGACAATTGTCGAGAAAACAATCGAGAATGAGCCGGTTTCAGCGAATGAAGATCAACCAATTCACCATGAACAACAACAAGTGGATCCCATTGAAGAGTCAAAACAGTATTTAACGAATATTGCTCTAGGCATGGGAATTACAGATTTAACAATTGACCATGAAACAGATGGTAAACATGTATCATTTAAGTTATCGAGCGAGAAAGCAGCGTTATTAATTGGAAAGCGTGGCCTTACACTAAATGCGCTTCAACATTTAACTCAGCTCATTCTTAATAAAACAGCCAAATCGTTTATGATTTTACAAATGGATGTGGAAGATTATCGTGAGCGACGTCAAGCAGCACTTGAACAGCTGGCATTACGCATGGCGGACAAGGCTATTCGTACACGAAAACCCGTATCATTTGAACCAATGGCATCTTATGAACGAAAAATTATTCATAATGCTTTGGCAAATCGGATAGATATCGAAACACACTCAGAAGGTGTCGAACCAAATCGATATTTAGTGATTGAGCCAGTAAAATAATATACAGACATATTTCGACCTATTCTTTTGGATAGGTCGTTTTTTTAATGAAGAATGGAAAATCTACATTACTTTAGATTTTAATAAAAATATGTTAGTCTAAATTGTTAGTTAGTATAGCACGGATGTGATTTATCCACATGTGGATAACACTGAAATAGGAGGATATAAATGGAATTCGATACGATTGCTGCGATTTCCACTCCGATGGGAGAAGGAGCTATTGCGATTGTTCGTCTGAGCGGCGATGAGGCGGTAGCAATTGCAGATAAAATATTTAAATCACCAAATCATAAGCGGTTGTCGGAAGTTGCGACACATACGATCCATTATGGGCATTTAATCGACCCGAAAACTGATGAAGTGGTAGAGGAAGTAATGCTGGGCTTAATGCGCGGACCTAAAACATTTACGCGTGAAGATGTTGTCGAGATTAATTGTCATGGTGGTATTGTATCTGTTAACCGAGTACTGCAGCTTGTATTACGATATGGTGCACGTTTAGCAGAGCCTGGCGAATTTACGAAGCGCGCATTTTTAAATGGCCGTATCGATTTGTCACAGGCAGAAGCGGTAATGGATTTAATTCGTGCGAAAACCGATCGTGCAATGAATGTTGCACTCGGCCAGATGGATGGAAAGCTTTCACGTCTTATTACATCTTTACGCCAAGCCTTATTAGAGACATTGGCACAAGTGGAAGTAAACATTGATTATCCGGAATATGACGATGTAGAAGAAATGACGATTCCTGTACTACTTGAAAAATGCGGTTGGGTTCGAGAGGAAATTATTAAATTACTTCAAACATCATCTCAAGGTAAAATTTTACGTGAAGGTTTATCTACCGTTATTTTAGGACGTCCGAACGTAGGTAAATCATCTCTTTTAAATAGTTTAGTTCAAGAAAATAAAGCAATTGTAACCGACATTGCAGGTACAACTCGTGATATTATTGAAGAATACGTAAATGTTCGTGGAGTTCCTTTACGTTTAGTTGATACAGCAGGTATTCGGGAAACAGAAGATATCGTTGAACGAATCGGTGTTGAGCGTTCGAGAGAGGCATTGAAAGATGCTGATTTAATCTTGCTTGTATTAAATTACGGGGAAGAGCTTACAGAAGAAGATGAACGCCTTTTTGAAACGATTGAGGCGATGGATTATATTGTCGTTGTCAATAAGACAGATATCGAACGTAAAATCGATTTAAACCGTGTTCATGAATTGGCTGGTAAACATCGTGTCGTAACGACTTCGTTATTGAAAGAAGAAGGTGTAATTGAGCTGGAAGAGGCAATTGCAGCATTGTTCTTTGAAGGGCAAGTGGAAGCGAATGATTTAACATATGTATCAAATGCGCGACATATTGCGTTATTGCATCAAGCACAACAGGTAATTGAAGATGCGCTTGCTGCAGCGCAAGTCGGTGTACCTGTCGATATGATTCAAATCGATGTGACTCGTACATGGGAGATTCTTGGTGAAATTATTGGAGATACTGTACAGGAAAGCTTAATTAATCAGCTATTCTCGCAGTTCTGTTTAGGGAAATAAATCGGAATAAAAGAGAGGAAGAACAACATGTCAATACAATACGAAGCAGGTAATTTTGACGTAATCGTTGTTGGTGCAGGACATGCAGGTGTGGAATCTGCATATGCAGCTGCAAAAATGGGTGCAAAAACACTCATGCTTACAATTAACTTAGATATGATTGCGTTTATGCCATGTAATCCATCAGTCGGCGGACCTGCAAAAGGAATCGTTGTTCGTGAAATTGATGCACTTGGCGGTTTAATGGGACGCATTATCGATAAAACACATATTCAAATGCGTATGTTAAATACCGGAAAAGGTCCTGCAGTACGCGCATTACGTGCACAGGCGGATAAATTCCAGTACCAGCATGAGATGAAACGGGTTTTGGAAGAAGAAGAAAACCTTCAAATTCATCAGGCAATGGTCGATGAACTAATTGTAGAGGATGGCGCAGTAAAAGGTGTTATTACTCAAGTTGGAGCAATTTACCGTGCACCGGCTGTCATCATTACAACAGGTACATTTTTACGCGGGGAAATTATTTTAGGAAATCTGAAATATTCTTCAGGCCCAAACAACCAGCAGCCATCAATCAAATTAGCGGATAACTTAAAAGAATTAGGATTTGACTTAATCCGATTTAAAACAGGAACACCACCACGTGTAAACAACCGTACAATTGATTATTCAAAAACGGAAATACAGCCTGGTGATGATGTACCCCGTGCGTTCAGCTTTGAAACAACTGAATATATTATGGATCAGCTTCCTTGCTGGTTAACTTATACAACAGAAGAAACACATCGTACAATTGAGGAAAACCTGCATCTTTCTCCAATGTTTTCAGGGATGATTAAAGGGACAGGTCCACGTTATTGCCCATCAATTGAAGATAAAGTAACACGCTTTAACGACAAACCGCGTCACCAGATTTTCCTGGAGCCAGAAGGACGCAATACACGTGAAGTATATGTGCAAGGTTTATCGACAAGCTTACCGGAGCATGTTCAGAAAAAATTAATCGCATCGATTCCTGGTTTGGAAAATGCCGAAATGATGCGTGCAGGCTATGCGATTGAGTACGATTCAGTGATTCCTACACAATTGTGGCCAACATTAGAAACGAAAAAAATCCAAGGTCTATATACAGCAGGTCAAATTAACGGTACTTCAGGCTATGAAGAAGCAGCAGGCCAAGGCTTAATGGCCGGGATGAATGCCGCAGCGAAAGTGTTAGGCCGTGAAGAAATTATTTTAGACCGTTCAGATGCCTATATTGGTGTATTAATCGACGACCTTGTTACAAAAGGTACGAATGAACCTTACCGTTTATTAACTTCTCGTGCAGAGTACCGTCTTCTATTACGTCATGACAATGCAGATTTACGTTTAACGGAAATCGGTTATAAAGCAGGAATGATTACGGAAGATCGTTACGCGAAGTTCCAAGCGAAAAGAGCAATGATTGAACAGGAGATCGCCCGTCTGCGTGAAATCATCATTAAGCCAAATGCGACGACACAAGAAGTAATCCGAAATGCTGGCGGCGCGGAGCTAAAAGATGGTATCCGCGGAGCAGACCTTTTAAAACGTACAGAAATGACGTATGATTTAGTTGCTTCCCTAACTCCATCAGAAGTGGAACTTACGGATGATGTAAAAGAGCAGATTGAAATTCAATTAAAATATGAAGGGTATATTCAAAAAGCACTTCAGCAAGTAGAAAAAATGAAGAAGCTTGAGGATAAGAAAATCCCTGAAAATATCGATTATGATGCTATTCCTAGCTTGGCGACAGAAGCGCGTATGAAGCTGAAAAGTGTTCAGCCGCTCTCAATTGCTCAAGCATCGCGTATTTCAGGTGTAAACCCTGCAGATGTTTCAATTTTACTTGTCTATATTGAGCAAGGTAAAATTGCAAAAGTAACTACGAACTGAATGATGTGAGCGTCTTTATTCAAAAAGGCGCTCATTCTTTAATATGGAGGTGTCATTTTATGAACGAAAAGCAGTTTATCGAAGCATTGAAGGAAAAGGGTATTGAGCTTTCCGAACACCAGATTGCGCAGTTTAGAAAATATTTTGAGCTTTTGGTTGAGTGGAATGAAAAGATGAACTTAACGGCGATTACAGATTTGGAAGGCGTATATTTAAAACACTTCTATGATTCAATCAGTGCATCATTTTATTTTGATTTTACAAAAGTGACAACAGTATGTGATGTTGGTGCAGGTGCGGGCTTCCCAAGTATCCCGATTAAAATTTGCTTCCCGCATTTACAAATTACGATTGTCGACTCGCTTAATAAACGAATTACATTTTTAAATCATTTAACAAATGAGTTAAACTTGGATCATATGACATTTGTTCACGCTCGTGCTGAAGAGTTTGGTCAAAATGCAGCATACCGTGAAAAGTTCGATGTTGTCACAGCCCGCGCGGTTGCACGTCTTTCTGTATTGTCAGAGCTATGTATTCCATTAGCTAAAGAAGGCGGTTACTTTGTTGCATTAAAAGCTGCAGCAGGGGCTGAGGAATTAAAAGATGCGACAAAAGCCATCTCTACATTAGGCGGAAAATTAATAGAGGAGTTTGCATTCCATTTACCTGTAGAGGAAAGCGAACGTTCCCTTTATGTATTTGATAAAGTGAAATCAACACCGAAAAAATACCCACGTAAACCAGGTGTTCCTAATAAAACACCAATTAAATAAAAAAATTAACGAAATTTGAAATATATCCGTCTTTTGCTGCATATATATTTATATTTATGTTTTTTTAGTGGATAGAAAAATATAAGTTTATTTTGAAATACAAATGGGTAAAGACATTATTTTGTCCTTTTTAAGACGAAATCGGTCTTTCTCGTAAATTACTATTCATTGAACACTGTACATTTTTGAATGAATCAGAAATAATATTGTATATGAGGTAGACAGTTTCCTAAAGGTGGTGCCACACGGATGAAAAGTACTTTTTCACGTTTTTTCGGAGGCGGGAGCAAAGAGCCTGAAGTAAAAAGTGAAGTAGAAGTAATAGAGAATATCTCGATGGCTTCAGAAGAAGTAGTTAAAATTCCAATAGACAAAATCATTCCGAACCGTTATCAGCCACGTACAGTTTTTGATGATGAGAAGATTGAAGAATTAGCAAGAACGATTCATACACATGGCGTCATTCAACCGATTGTGATTCGTCCAATAGATAATGACCCAGATAAATATGAAATAATTGCCGGTGAGCGACGTTATCGAGCGATGAAATCTCTGCAATGGACAGAAGTGCCTGCCATTGTACGCAATTTAAATGATCGAGAAACGGCGTCTATTGCCCTGATTGAAAACCTTCAACGTGAGGAATTAACAGCAATTGAAGAAGCGCTTGCTTATCAACAGTTATTAGGGTTGCATCAGCTTACACAAGAAGCGCTTGCACAACGTCTTGGTAAGGGACAATCAACAGTTGCTAATAAATTGCGTTTATTAAAGTTGCCTCAATTTGTTCAGGATGCTATTTTAAATCGTGAAATTTCGGAACGTCATGCCCGGGCTTTAATTGTAGTCAAGGATGAGCAATTGCAAATGCAACTCATTGCAGCGACGAAAGAGTTTGATTGGAATGTTAGACAGCTTGAAGAGCAAATTCAAAAAATTCTAAATCCCGATGAGCCAGAGATAAAAAAACGTAAACCAAGCAGAAAAGCGATTAGCAAAGATGTGCGTATTGCCCTTAATACGATCAAGCAGTCGTTGTCTATGGTGACGAAAAGTGGAATAAATGTAAAAACGGAGGAAGAGGATACAGACGATTACTACCAAATCACTGTAAAAATTCCGAAGAGAAAATAAATTACTGAACTGCCCGAAAGATAATGACTTTCTAGGCAGTTTTTTTAGTAGAGTACTAGAATCAGCAAGTTTTTTTGAAATAAATTATGTTTCATAGCATCGTTTTCTAACATTTTTTGTTAAGATAAAAGAAACAGTATTGTAAAAGGAAGATTTAGTCATCCGAGATTTTTAGACTTTAAAAATATACCTAAATTGAAGTGATGAAAGCAGGTGCGGATATTGGGACGTATTATTGCGATAGCCAATCAAAAAGGTGGCGTTGGAAAAACGACAACCTCTGTTAACTTAAGTGCATGTTTAGCTTTTTTAGGAAAGAAAGTATTAATAATCGATATCGACCCACAAGGTAACGCTTCAAGCGGATTAGGTGTTCGAAAAGGTGATTTAGAGAGCTGTGTATACGACGTATTGATCAATGATGAAGATATTAAAGGCGTCATTCAACAAACGGATGTAGAAAATTTATATATTGTTCCTGCGACAATATCTCTGGCAGGGGCTGAAATTGAGCTTGTATCCACAATTTCACGTGAAGTTCGATTGAAGAAATCATTACAGGAGATTAAAAATAACTTCGATTTCATTATTATTGATTGTCCGCCATCGCTTGGCTTATTAACAATCAATGCACTGACGGCTTCCGATGCACTGATTATCCCGGTCCAATGCGAATATTATGCATTAGAGGGGTTGAGCCAGTTGCTCTCGACAGTGCGCCTTGTCCAAAAGCATTTGAACAAGGAGTTAATGATCGATGGCGTATTGCTCACAATGCTGGATGCACGTACGAATTTAGGACTTCAAGTAATCGATGAAGTAAAACGCTATTTCCAGGATAAAGTATATCGTTCGATTATTCCGCGTAATGTCCGGTTAAGTGAAGCACCAAGCCATGGGAAACCGGTAATTTTATATGATGCAAAATCACGCGGAGCGGAAATCTACTTAGAGTTTGCAAGGGAAGTGATTAAAAATGGTTAAAGGTTTAGGTAAAGGAATTGATGCGCTTTTTCGTGAAGAGGCCGTACATAAAGAAGACCAGGTACAGCAAATTGCAGTCGGGAAAATTTTAGCAAATCCATTTCAGCCACGTAAAATCTTTGATGAAACTGCAATTGAAGAATTAGCCAGCTCTATTATTGAACATGGTATTATTCAACCGATTGTTGTCCGTAAAAATGCTAGGAAATATGAAATTGTAGCCGGTGAACGCCGTTATCGTGCGGCTGTAAGTGCAGGTTTAACAGAAGTACCTGTTATCGTAAAAGACTTTAATGAGCAGCAAATGATGGAAGTAGCTATTTTGGAGAACTTGCAACGTGAAGATTTAACTCCAATTGAAGAGGCAGAGGCATATAACAGTTTAATTGTGAAACTGAATTTTACACAAGATGATTTAGCAAAACGGTTAGGAAAAAGCCGACCGCATATTGCTAACTTAATACGTCTACTGCAGTTGCCGGAAGATATTCGAGACCTTGTCAATGAAGGAAAACTGACTATGGGGCATGGCCGTGCATTGCTCGGATTAAAAAACAAGCGACGCATACCTGAAGTAGCTCATAAAGTAATAAAGGATCACCTTAATGTTCGCCAATTGGAAAAGTATATTCAAGATTTAAATGAGGCCGTTTCACGTGAAACAAAGCCTACAAAAAAGGATATTCATACACAGGCAACAGAGTCCCAGTTACGTGATTACTTTGGAACACAAGTACAAATCAAAAAAGCTAAGAATAAAGGTAAAATCGAAATCGAGTTTTACTCAGATGATGATTTGCACCGTATTTTAGAAATATTAAATATGGAACAACAGTAAAAAGTGCTGAGCGAAAAGTTCCAGCACTTTTTTTATGAACAGTTATAATATTAAAAGTATAAATACATACAATTGAATAATTTGTAGACAGCAAATAGAAAGAGGAAATTTCATGGTATTACTTGGTTCACTGTTAAATGCATTATTTATCATTATCGGTGCATTGGTCGGCCGTATTTTTAAAAATATCCCGGAATCCATGCAGCAGACAGTGCTATCCATTATCGGTTTAGTCGTTGCACTGTTAGGTATCCAAATGGGATTGGAAAGTACGAATTTTATTATCCTTATCATCAGTTTAATCATAGGTGCGGTCATCGGTGAAAGGCTCGACCTTGAAGGGAAGTTTAATCGCTTCGGTCATTGGATTGAATCACTCTTCGGTAAGCGCGCACAAAAAGGAACGATAGCAGAGGGGTTTGTTACCGCAACGCTCATTTTTGTTATTGGCTCAATGGGAATTCTCGGTGCTCTCGATAGCGGATTGCGCAATGATCATAATATCCTCATCACTAAAGGGATTATCGATGGATTTATGTCGATAATATTAAGTTCAACTTTAGGGATCGGTGTCTTATTATCGGCCATTCCTGTACTTTTATATCAAGGTTCGATTGCATTGTTTGCCGGTGTTATTAGTACATATATTCCTAGTGAAGCGCTGGATCTATTCATTACAGAAATGACGGCAACAGGCGGGATTATGATAATGGCAATCGGTTTGAATATTGCCGGTTTAACGAAAATCCGTATAGCCAATCTGCTGCCAGCGATTTTGATGGTCGGGATACTCGTTGCGCTCACTTTTCCGTTTCAGTAAATGACGCTGCCATGCTAAAACGAGGGCACGAACAATTTTATCACTCATAGAATACGTAACATGCAATCTTGTATTTTGTAATACTTTCGCTTCCATAAAGCCTCCTACGTTAACAATTCCTTTAACAGAGATGTTACCGATAGGGGGCAATTCCTTTTTCACGGCTTTACCGGGATAAAGAGGACCCTGTTGGATTAGAATAGAACCAATTGCATTTGATTCACCTAAGCAAGCATCAATTGCAATAATAAAAGGTTGTTCTTTTTCGTTAATAAGCTGTTCATAGCGTTCTACGATATTGAGCGCATGAAGCGGTGCCTGCAATGTTCCAACTACCGGAAATGGAAATGAGAAAGTTTGGTGCAGCTGGCTCCCAATGATCGGACCTAGTGCATCACCTGTAGACCGGTCAGTACCGATACAGCAAAAAATAAGTTCTTCATGGTCAAACGGAATCGTTTTTAAAAAGATTTCGCTCAGCTCCCAAACAGCGCTCGTTTGTTCGTAATGAACGCTATAATTTTGTGGACAGGCTTGTGTCATATTATCACTCCTTTAATTTTCTGATTTAAGTAGATTACTCGAGAAATAAGCTGAAATACGATATATTTATGCAGTATATTCAATTTTAAAGTTTGTTATACAAGAGGTGGTAAATTTGGAAGAAGATTTGAAATTAGATTTAGAAGAATTCTCTGAAACAGACTTAAAGGGACTCGCACACTACACGACAAGGCTGTGGGATTACGTCACAAGTGCTGAATTTTGGGACGCTATTATTATAGCCAGCGCGAAGATTCTGGCGATTATCGTTATTTCATATCTTGTCGTTTTTATCGGCAAAAAGATCATTCATCGTGTGTTTATGCTGCGTGTAAGAACGAATGAACGCCGGCATCTTACAATTGTAAAACTGCTGCAAAGCGTTCTGAGCTATTTAGTGTACTTCTCTGCCATTATGGGGGTTTTATCGGCTATGAATATCCAAGTTGCCGGATTGCTGGCAGGGGCCGGGATTGCTTCTGTAGCCATCGCCTTTGGTGCGCAAAACTTAGTGAAGGATGTCATTACAGGATTCTTCATTATTTTAGAAGACCAGTTTGGTGTAGGGGATTTTGTGAAAATCAATACAGCAGAAGGTACCGTTATGGAAATCGGTCTTCGCACAACGAAAGTAAAGGGAGTAACAGGAGAACAGTTTATTATTCCGAACGGCAGTATTGTAGATGTCATCAACTATTCCATCAATAACTCAAAAGCTACGATAAATATGCAAATTTCGCTCGATGCAAATATTGAAAAAGTGCAGATGGTCATCCAAAACTATTTGGATACGTTACCGCAAAAATATGAGGAGCTTGTTTCAGCTCCTGTCTTTTTAGGTGTCACAAATACGACAAGCACAGAAGCAACGATTGCTATTACAATAGAAACATTACCATTACAGCAATATTCAATATCGCGTACTATTCGGAAAGATGTGATCGACATCCTAACGCGCAACGGTATTCCACTTGCTGTACCGAAAATGATGTTCTATGAGCGAAATCAGAGAGGAGAATAATAGATGGAAGCAAAGCAGTACGGTCTAAATGACGTTGTGGAAATGAAAAAACAACATCCTTGTGGCACAAACGAATGGAAAGTAATTCGATTAGGTGCTGATATTCGCATAAAATGTGAAGGTTGCGGACATAGCGTTATGATTCCACGCCGCGAGTTCGAGAAAAAAATGAAGAAAATTTTACGCCAGGCAGAAGAAGTCTAAAAGCAAAATAGACTTTTGAGCGCGCAATCAATATAATAGACAAGGTTGTAAAATTTAATGGACAGAAAAATCCATAAAAGAATTAATAATAAATTTAAATGAACTGAACATAGAAAGGTTGTGTCAATATGGCATTAACAGCTGGTATTGTTGGTTTACCTAACGTTGGGAAATCGACTTTATTCAACGCAATTACAAAAGCAGGCGCACTTGCGGCTAACTATCCGTTCGCAACAATCGAACCGAACGTTGGTAGTGTAACTGTTCCGGATGAGCGTTTAGACAAATTAACAGAATTAGTAGTACCAAAGAAAACAGTTCCGACAACTTTTGAATTCACAGACATCGCAGGTATCGTTAAAGGTGCTTCTACTGGTGAAGGTTTAGGTAACAAATTCCTTGCTCACATTCGTGAAGTAGATGCGATTTGCCAAGTTGTTCGTTGTTTTGAGGATGAGAATATTACGCACGTTTCAGGTACAGTAAACCCGATCGATGACATTGAAGTTATTAACTTGGAGTTAATTTTAGCGGATATGGAATCAGTGGATAAACGTATTGCACGTGTAGCAAAAATGGCAAAGCAAAAAGATAAAGATGCAATGGTTGAAGAGCCGATTCTTCAAAAGCTAAAAGAAGTATTGGAAGCTGAAAAACCTGCGCGTGCCGCAGACCTTTCAGATGATGAGAAAAAAGTAATTAAAGGTTTACACCTATTAACAATCAAACCAATGCTTTATGTTGCGAACGTTTCTGAAGATGAGGTAGCGGATCCATCTGAAAACAAGTATGTAAAAATGGTACAAGAGTACGCAGCAGCTGAAGGCGCACAAGTTATTACAGTTTGTGCGAAAATTGAAGAAGAAATTTCTGAGTTGGAAGACGACGAGAAAAAAGAATTTTTAGCTGAATTAGGAATTGCTGAATCAGGTTTAGACCAATTGATTAAAGCTTCATATAGCCTATTAGGTTTAGCTACTTACTTTACAGCAGGTGTACAGGAAGTTCGTGCATGGACATTCCGCAAAGGGATGAAAGCACCTCAATGTGCCGGTATTATTCATACTGACTTTGAACGTGGCTTTATCCGTGCTGAAACAGTAGCATTTACGGATTTAGTAGAGTACGGTTCAAAACCGGCTGCAAAAGAAGCAGGCAAAGTACGCGCTGAAGGTAAAGAGTATGTAGTTCAAGACGGCGACGTTATGGAATTCTTATTCAACGTATAAAATAAAGCAAAGGGATACTCCGGATAGTAATATTCGAAGTATCCCTTTTTCTATTTATCAGTTATTCCCTTTACCAGGTTTGTCTGGCTGATTGCCTTTACCAGGCTTTTCTGGTTGGTTTCCTTTACCGGGTTTATCTGGCTGATTCCCCTTACCAGGTTTTTCAGGTTGATTGCCTTTGCCTGGTTTTACAGGTTGCTCAGGTTCTTCCGGGGTACTTACTTTTTCCCTTTCGAACGTTAATTGCATATCGTCAAAATAGGCACCATTCGTTGTGAAGTAATTTGAAGTACCAACATGAATACGAGCATATTTAGCTTCTGCTGGTGCTGTTACTACAGCTTGAACAGTTTGCCATTCCTTATGACCGCCACGTACGTGAATAATACTTTCATTATCTATATCCGTACCTGTCTGTACCCCATTTTCATCATAGTAACGGAATAGAAGTGTAGCACTGCCATCTTCCAAAAATAGCTTTGTTGAGGCAGTATAGGTCTGTCCAGCATCAATCGGGATCAGATCAGACTGAGCAAATACTGTTTCGTTTTGAGCAGTGTCCACTATTTTTAAACTATTTTCACCACTGTGAGCACGTACAGAACTTACCTCAAACATTGCATTTGGAGAAAATGTACCGAACAATGAAGACCAACCGGAAATTTTGTTATCTATTACCGGTTCTTCAAAGCTACTGTTTTCAATTTCAACATAAATTGTCTCCATTTCAGGTATTTCAGGCGTTACAACCTGGCCACCTTCAACTACAGGAATCATATAAAGATGAGTCGCAGTAGCATCGATGTAATAAATATTTTCATTCCCGGCTGCATCTTCGGCTAATACCATGAAGTCTATTTCAGGACCGTTTGAAATAAGTGAAACAGAGTCCATCGTTTCGGGATCTATTACTGTAAGTTTACCTGCAACATCTGTATATAATAGGCCGTCCTTTCCAAATTCGATATGAACTGGCCGCCACATACCACGGTTTTTAATAGACGGATACAAGTTTTTATATTTCACAACATCGAGCGTTTCAGGATTTAAAGCAAAAATAATACCATCTACCGCTCCCCACAATAAATCATCCGGTCCGAATGTTAAGCCGCTTATCATTGGTGGTGCATCTAATTCGTCAATCGCCAGCTCTGTTTCCTTTATGACACGTTCTTCGGCAATATCCCAAATAAACAGTTTAGCTTCAGATGCAGTCGGATTAATATCCAAACCGCCACGAATTGTTGTGGAACCGTAAATTTTGCCGTTGTGCATTGCCAAGCCAACAATACTTTGGTCTTTCACAATATTGGTATACGTATTTCGTTCATTTGTCGTTGTATCAAAAATCGTAAGAGATCCGCCTAGCTTTTGATAGTTAGGAATTGTCCCGATTAATAATTTATTGTCTTCAAATTTCATAATGTAAGGGCGATCCTGATTGTAATCCGTTTTTAATTCAAACAGCGTTTCACTTGCTAATGTGTCAGTGTTCATCTTTTGAATTACGGCACCTGGGTAAATACCGAAATAAAGGTCACTGTTATTACCGGCGATTATTCCTTCTGCCTGTCCTTGACTATAAGTAACAAACTGATTTGTTTTTGTATTAAACCTAGAACCTTTTGGACCGCCTGGGTAAGTCGTCATATAAAGATTCCCATCAGGACCTTCTCCTAAATTGTGCAATTTTAAAGGAGAGGCAACCATTACACCAGGTAAAGTTTGAGATTTCCCTGTTTGCAGGTTTGCAACGACAAGCTGTCCTAACCGTGACATTGTTACAATTGAATCGCCCGGCAATTCAGTAGTATTAAATTGTAGGATAGCACCACCACGCAGTCCTGCAGCATAGCTGATACCTGTTCGACGTATTTCAAGTGTTGTCATATCGACTTCTACAAATTCACGATTGTGTACTACATACATTTTGTTATCTTTTGAAGGAAGCTGAATAAAGCCAAAGCTGCCAACATCATCTATTGAACCATCATGTAATTTACCGAGTTTAAAATCTTCGACCCACTGCTGAGTTTGCAGATTATAAATTAAAATAGCTCCTTCTTTTCCTTCATCAAAACGTGTCACTAAATACTGGCCGACGATTGACATATCATATGCAAAATTAACTTCTTCTACTGGTTTACCGATTATTTCCGGAACATTTTTCGTAATATCCTCTTTTTCAAATGTAGTTGCATTAATACGATATACCTTTCCGGAAACACCTAATCCGGCATATAAATAGCCTTCGTAATATTCTAAAGAACGTACATAGCTCGCCGCTCCATCATCGATCTTTCCTAAATCAATGAACTGTTTTGCAGCTGAATCATATTTGAAAATTCGTCCATTGCCTTCAGCGTAGGAACCTACATATAAGTTTCCGGCCTCATCTGTAGTACTGCTCCATAATTGATGATCGGCATTCGGTGTACCCAGTTTGGAAAGCTGTTTTGTTTGGGGAGAATAGCTCCAGACTTCACCAACATTTGTATTTGTTAATGCAGCGATAAAGACAGTGCCATCTTTTGAAATTGAGTGACTCCAAACTTGAGAGATATTATCCATTTGTTTAGAGAATAACAATTCATTTGTTTGAACATCGACGATATTGAAAATACCGCCGTTAGCTGTTGAATAAACAACGTCTTTTCCATCTTCCCGTCCAAAGACAGCATTAATTAGAACTACCTCGGAAGCCCCGACGCCTAAGTTGACGGGTTCTTTAAAACCGCGGTTTTTTAACTGGGCCACTACATTTTCATCGTTTGCATAGGAGAGGTTACTAAATCCTAACGACACAGTAAGGACCATAACTGCAACAATAATCAATTTAAATCCTTTTATAAACAATTGACTGAACATAAAAAACCTCCTTTTTCCTTTAATAGGAAATATTTTATCGGAAATTTCTGTTAATTGTTGTCCTCTTAATGTCTTTAAATCAAGCAGGTAAATAATTGATTAAAAAGGATTATTCAATATAGGTCTATTAGTATGATAAAAATGCGGATTAATAATAAAAGATAGGGAAAACTGTAAAAATAAATTTTAGTTTTATTTGCAAAAGGTGAGCTGCTCTTATCAGGAAAGTAAACTTTATTTCGAATCATACTTTATAAAGTATTTTTAAAAGACATCTGAGGTTGCACCTAATGGGTAACTATGATACAATTCATTGATGTGAGTAATAGAAGTTACTTACTCCTTGCTCCCTATTTAGTAGGAGAGCCCAAGTCCATAAGGAGGTGCAAACACAAATGAGAAAGTACGAATTAATGTACATCATCCGCCCAAACATTGAAGAAGAAGCGAAGAAAGCTTTAGTAGAGCGTTTCCAAGAAATCTTAACTTCAAATGGTGCAGAGATCACAGAAGCAAAAGATTGGGGTAAGCGTCGTTTAGCTTACGAAATCAATGACTTCCGCGAAGGTTTCTACCAAATCGTGAAAGTTAACGCTGGTACTGAAGCTATCAACGAGTACACTCGTCTAGCTAACATCAGCGAAGACATCATCCGTCACATCGCAGTACGCGAAGAAGACAAATAATTTTTAACTTAAATGCTGAAAAAAGGAGGGTGCATTGATGATTAACCGTGTCGTATTAGTCGGAAGACTTACAAAGGATCCAGAGCTTCGTTACACACCGAGTGGAGTTCCAATGGCACGTTTTACGATTGCCGTAAACCGTACATTTTCGAGCCAGTCTGGTGAACGTGAAGCAGATTTCATAGGCTGTATCGCCTGGAGAAAACAAGCTGAAAACTTAGCGAACTTCATGAGAAAAGGGAGTTTGATTGGTGTAGAAGGTCGTATTCAAACAGGTAGCTTTGAAGGACAAGATGGAAAGCGTGTGTATACAACAGATGTCGTTGCTGATTCAGTGCAGTTCTTAGAACCACGTGGAGGAGCTAATGCATCACAAGGTGCACAAAGCCAACAATACAGTGGTGGGCAAAATTATGGTGGTCAGCCATCTTATAATCAGCCTAACCAACAATTTGGAGGCGCGCAATCCCAGGATTCATACGGTTCTTATCAACAGCCATCTCAAAATCAGCAAAACTATACACGTGTAGATGAAGATCCATTTGCAAACAGCAAAGGACCGATTGAAGTGTCTGAAGACGATTTACCGTTCTAAGAACTTCACATCTATAATTAAAAATTAAAAGGAGGAACACGATAATGGCACCACGTCGCGGAGGCCGCAAACGCCGTAAAGTTTGCTACTTCACTTCAAATAACATTACGCACATCGACTACAAAGATGTAGATCTTTTAAAGAAATTCATCTCTGAGCGCGGTAAAATTTTACCACGTCGCGTAACTGGTACTTCTGCTAAATACCAACGTAAACTTACAAACGCAATCAAAGTTTCACGTATTATGGCATTATTACCATTCGTAGCTGAAGAAAAATAATTTTGCTTAAAAGTACAGCATTGGCTTATTCGGCCTCTGCTGTACTTTTTTTATTGTATGAGCTTTTTATCTTTCCATAATAACAAAGGCCGCCACAGAGTTACTTGTGACAGCCTGAGACGTGCAATAGCCTATGTGCAGGCTGTTGCATTATTATTTTGTAATTAATTCAAGATTGACCGGGATGACTTCTTCAACCGTTTCACCATTTAAATAAGCAATCGCTGTTTCCATTGCAATCTTTCCGATTTCATCAGGTTTTTGCGCAACTGTTGCAGCCAGACTTCCTGCTTTAACAGCAGCTACCGCATCGTCAGTCGCATCAAAGCCGACCACTACGATCTTCTTACCAGAAGCTGATATGGCTTCTTGCGCACCTAATGCCATTTCATCATTGTGTGCAAATACGGCTGTAATATCCGGATTAGACTGCAGTATGTTCTCCATTACTGTTAAGCCTTCTGAACGGTTAAAGTTCGCTGTTTGCTTTGCAACGACGTCTAATATACCTGTGACAGCTTCATTAAATCCTTGCCCGCGATCACGTGCAGCAGACGATCCTGCGACACCTTCCAATTCTGCAACTTTGGCACCTTCACCAACCAACTCTGTAATATATTCACCAGCCAGCTTACCGCCAGCTACGTTATCAGAAGCGATATGTGATACGACTTCGCCACCTTCAGATGAACGGTCAACTGTGATGACCGGAATATTTAAAGCATTAGCAGATTCAACAGCAGTTGCAACCGCAACAGAATCTACCGGGTTAATAATGATCAGATCAACGTTTTGTTGGATTAAATCTTCAATATCGGAAGCTTGTTTCGATGCATTATCCTGCGCATCTACAATCGTTGTTTTCACACCAAGCTCTTTTGCCTTTGCTTGTGCATTTTCACTTAGTGTTACGAAGAAAGGATTGTTTAAAGTTGAAACAGATAACCCAATTGTCAATGTATCGTTACTGCTTTCCGTTGATGTAGCCGATGTTCCGAAAGAAGGCTCCAAAGAGAATCCTGGTTTTACCGAACACGCCGACAGCAACACAGTGGCCAAAAGTGCCATTAATAAGATTAATTGTTTTTTCACGCTGATGACCTCCTCCTACGCTGTTTTTTTACGGTCAATTAATACCGCGATTAAAATAACAATTCCCTTTACTACTTGCTGGAAGAATGAAGAAACACCGATTAAATTCAATCCGTTATTCAACACACCGATAATCAAGGCACCTACTAATGTACCGAAAATCCAGCCTTTACCGCCTGTTAAGCTTGTCCCACCTAAAACAACTGCTGCGATTGCATCCAATTCATAAGATGTCCCGGCTGTTGGCTGTGCAGAGTTTAAACGTGAAGTTAAAATCAGTGCAGATAAAGCAGCTAACATACCTGTTAATGAATAAACTGCAATTTTTATACGATCGACATTAATTCCTGATAATTTAGAAGCCGCCTCATTGCCGCCTACTGCATAAACACGGCGACCGAATGTTGTTTTATGCATAATGACATATAACGCAATGAAAGCTAAAATCATTGTACATACCGGAACTGGAATACCGAAGAAATATCCTTTACCTAACATTTGGAACGTAATTTCATTTCCTAAGTCTGAAACCGGACGACCATCCGTATACACTAATGTTAAGCCACGGTATATTGTCATTGTTGCCAATGTTGCGATGAATGGTGCTACTTTCCCTTTTGCAATGATGACACCATTGATAGCGCCAAGAACGGCACCTAACAATAAGGCAGCCAGCATCGTTAATACAGGATCTATTCCTGAAGCAAGCATTGTGGCAGCTACTGCACCTGTAAGGGCCAATGTGGAGCCAACTGATAGATCGATGCCGCCGGTTAAAATAACAAAAGTCATACCAAATGCAATTAATGCACTAATCGATACTTGACGTAATATATTCAAAACATTATCTGTTGTCATAAAGCTTGGATTTAAAATCGTAATGACAATTACAATTAAAAATAATCCTAAAAGAGGACCTAGCTTTCCTAACATTTCTTTTGAGCTAGTTTTTAGCAATTTCTTCTCCTCCTGTTGCGTAATGCATAATAGTTTCTTGTGTTAAGTCAACATTGTCTAAAACAGCTGTTTGACGTCCTTCGTGCATAATCATGACACGGTCCGCCATACCTAGCACTTCCGTTAACTCTGAGGAAATCATTAAAATGGCAACACCTTCCTCGGCTAACTGATTCATAATCGAGTAGATTTCCTTTTTGGCACCGATATCAACACCGCGAGTAGGTTCGTCCAAAATTAAAATATCCGGTTTTGTACTTAACCACTTTGCGATAACTACTTTTTGCTGATTACCGCCGCTTAGTGAACCGACAGCCTGTGTCGCATCACTGCAGCGAATATTTAGCTGCTCGATATATTTTGAAGCATGTATTTGCTCTTGTTGTGGTTGAATAAAGCCACTTTTTGCGATCGTTTTCAAATTGGTTAAAAACATATTTTCCTTAATTGAAAAATCGAGTACAAGACCTTCTGTTTTACGGTCTTCCGTCACAAATCCAATGCCGTGTTTCATTGCCTGTATCGGGTTTTTGATTGATGCTTTTTTTCCGTGGATGAAAATATCGCCTTTGGACTTTTTAAGGTTGCCGAAAATAGCCTGGGCTACTTCTGTACGGCCTGCTCCCATTAAACCGGCGAATGCCAGGATTTCTCCTTTTCGGATCTGAAAGTTAATATCTTTGCATAACGAAGGACATGTTAGCCCTTGTACTTCTAAAGCAACTTCGCCTATTTTTGCATTACGGCTAGGATAACGTTCACCAAGCTCACGTCCGACCATCATTTTAACGATTTCATCAAACGTTGTTTTTGGGATTTCACGGACCCCAACATACTCACCATCTCGTAAAATCGTAATACGATCACAAATTGCAAAAATCTCTTCCATACGATGTGAAATATAAACAAATGAAATACCTTTTGCTTTCAGTTCTCTAATCGTTTCAAAAAGAGTTTCAATTTCACGATCTGTAAGGGCGGCTGTCGGTTCATCCATTACGATATACTTTGCCTCTGAATTGATGGCTTTTGCAATTTCAATCAGCTGTTGTTTACCGACTGATAGCGAACCGGCAGGCTGACGTACATCAATATGCAGACCGAGTTTTGCAAGCAGTGTCGTTGCTTCTTTATTCATTTCACGTGTACGCAGGAAGCCTGTACGACCGACTGTTTTTTCTTTTCCTAAAAACAGGTTTTCCGCTACAGATAAATGCGGCAGAATGTTTAATTCCTGATGAATTACGTGAATGCCTAAGCTTTCAGCGTCTTTTGCTGAAGTAAATGTATACGACTGACCATCAACTAGCACATCACCGTTATCACGCGAGTAGATGCCGGCCAAAATTTTCATCATTGTTGACTTACCGGCACCATTTTCACCCATTAAGGCGTGAATTTCCCCGTCTAACAGGGTGAACTCAACATTGTTTAATACGACGTTGCCATTGAATGCTTTTCTTATGCTCTTCATTTCAATCATGTTCCGTCACCTACCTTAGAAAATTACGCCGCTTTGTAGCATGATATTGGCGTATGGTGTCATTTCGCCTGTACGAATAATGACCTTTGCTTCACTCGTCATCTTTTTAAACTGTTCGTGGGATATATATGTAACCGGTTCCACAATTTTCAATAAAGAGGAGTGGATAGGTTCGTTTGCAGTTACTATTTCTTCAGCTAAAAAACTGTGTTCCACTTTTAAATCTTCTAGAACAACTTCTAATATTGTCATAAATCCAGGTTCACCCAGTTTGTATGCTAAATCGATACATGTAACGCCTTCTGGAATCGGCAAGCCGCAATCAGCGATAACAATCTTGTCTGTATGACCTAAACGTGCAAATATACCGGCTAATTCGCGATTTAAAATGCCCTGTTTTTTCATTTTGCGCCTTCCTTTCGAGCAGTTACTTCTTCTAGTTTTGGCATACCACCTTGGGCTCCAAATTTTTCAACGGATAATGACGCTGCAATATTTGCAAAAAATACTGCTTCTTCAATTGACTGACCGTTTGTAATAGCATGTGCAAATGCACCGTTAAATGTATCACCGGCACCTGTTGTATCAACAGCTGTCGTTTTATATCCTTTTACATGAACATGTTTTGTTCCATTGAAGTAACGTGCACCATCTTCACCTAATGTTACGATTAACTGATTTGGATATTTTTCCAATGCTGCTTCAACATCGTTTCCGAAAAGTAAGGCACATTCAGTTTCGTTTGGTGTTAAGTATTTAATATACGGCATCCACTCAATGTTGAAATTTGCTGCCGGTGCAGGATTGAATAGTACGGGTACTTGAAGCTCTTTACATAATTTCAAGCTGTACTCAATCGTTTCTACTGGAATTTCAAGCTGCATAACAACTAACTGACTGTTTCCGATAACAGTTTTTGCTGCAGCAATTTCTTCTGGTGTTACTTTCGAGTTCGCACCGGGTACAACGACAATACGGTTGTCCGATTCGTGGAGTAAAATATTTGCAATACCTGTAGCACCAATTGTATTTATAACTAAGCTTGTATCTATATTTTCTTCATTCAGATTCGCACGCAGCTCCGTACCGAAGCTGTCTGTGCCGACAGCACCTAACATTTTAACTTGGCTGCCTAATCGTGCAGCAGCTACTGCCTGGTTCGCACCTTTACCGCCTGGAACTGTTGTGAATAAGCTTCCAAGAACAGTTTCCCCTTTTTTAGGGAATACATCCATTTGAACGACCAAGTCCATATTGATGCTTCCAATTACTGTGATCATTTTGCAGCTTCCTTTCTTGTCGTCCCTCGTACAATTAGTTGTGGATCTATATTTAATACTGTCTGTATGATTTCTTTGCCTTCAATCTGTTCAATTAACATTGTTGCAGCTGCAGTCCCCATTTTGTATAAGTTCTGACCGACCGTCGTTAATGGGGGTGATACCATTTCGCCAAGTGCAATACCATCAAAACCAACAATTTGCAGGTCTTCCGGTATGCGCTTCCCAAGCTTATGCGCAATATGGAGGGCAGCAATGGCTAATGTATCGCTGCTTGCAAAAATACCATCAATCTGCGGATTTGCTAATAGGGTCTGTTCAATCGTTTCAGCAGCAACTTTAAAATCAAATGGTGTTGTTATAATGATTGGCTCTAGTCCTTGTTTATCCGTTACTTCAAGAAACCCAATAAGTCGATCATCTGCAGTTTTCAAACCTTGCGGACCACGTATACATAGTAAATTCCCAGCCCCATTTGTAACTAAATACTCGGCCCCTATCCGGGCTCCTTTTTGGTTATCGGTTGCCACGGTCGGGATCGTTGCATCGATTATTCGGTCAAGTGCAACAATCGGCGTATTGATGGACATATAAACAGAAGGGTCCAGTAAGCTCGTTGCTACTATTAAGCCGGCCACATATGTTTGTGACAGGCGTTCCAAATATAACAATTCTTTATCTGTTTGGTCGTCTGAATTACAAAGAACAACTGTATAACCAAAAGACCATGCCATGTCTTCCACAGCACGAGCAAGTTCAGGGAAATATGGATTTTTTATATCTGGAACAATAAGACCAATAATATTGGATTGTTTTTTACTTAATGAACGTGCAACACTGCTTGGCTTATAATCCAGCTCAAGTATTGCCTGTTCAATACGTTCTGACGATTTTTTACTGACATAACCATTTTGGTTTAAGTAGCGTGATACTGTCGCCACAGAAAGATTTGCAACCTTAGCTACATCTTTAATGTTAACCATATCTCCGCCCCCTGAAACAAAATGTGTTACCGGTTACATAATATATGCTATACAATACGAATTGTCAACGAAATAAAGTACATAAAAGACAGAAAAAAGGCTTTTAATACGTAAAAACTAGTTATTCAAACAAAAAATACTCCATATTAAGTTATACTGAAAAAATCATAATGACATACTATTCATTTCTTTAACACTTTATATGATGGATTTCTAACCTATATATTGGTCATATGACAGTTTTTACATGTATTTATAGCTTTAGATTTAGGGGGATTTTTCAAAAGAGGAGAAGTTAAAAGGGTCTGTCGCAATGGATTGAATTACTTCAATGTTCTTATCGTAACGGTTATTTTGTTTGATCATGTAAAAATGGTACAATAGAAAGGTGAGAAAAGTTGAAAGTAGACTGGCCGAAAAGCCGGCCAAAGGTAATAGCAAAGTTTTAATATTCTTTGCATTATAGTCGTACGAACAACAGATAAGGAAGGTTCTCCATGCAAAATAATCAATCAAGAAAGCTGGCACAAGGTGCAATGATGATTGCGCTGTTCACTGTGCTGATGGCAATCGTATTTTATATTCCGTTGGTGAATATTATCGCGGCGATTATTGCTCCATTACCGATGATTTGGTATAGCGCAAACTATAATCGGAAGTCATCGATTTTAGTCGCAGTGATTGCTGTATTAATTACTTTTTTTATTGGTGGACTGCTATTACTACCTGCTTCATTAATATTTGCGGCAGCAGGTGTAGCGATAGGGGATGCTATTTTTACTAAAAAAAGTAAAGTATTTATGTTTCTTTCAACAAGTATTGTCCTGCTGATCACATTTGCGATTCAGTATTTAATTTCATTGCGTTTGTTTGAAGTAGATTTTATTCGGGATTCTCTTGCGCTCATGAAGACGAGCTATATGGAATCGATTAAAATGACAGAAAGTCTGACTGGACAACCTGTGCCCAAAGAAACAATGGAAATGGCGAATACAATGTTAAATACATTGGAAATGACATTACCGGCTACCATTACATTTGCCATGTTATTTTTAACATTTATTATCATTACCGTTAACTTGCCGATTTTAACGCGTTTAAAAGTAGACGTACCAAAGTTTGCGAAGTTTAGTGAATTACGATTACCACGATCGGTATTATGGTATTACTTAATCGTTTTATCAGTGAATTTATTCGTTCGTCCAGAAGCTGATTCAACATTGGCTATTATTATGTTAAATATTTCAATGGTATTATGGGTATTATTAACAATACAAGGTATTTCTTTTATACATTTTGTCATTGATGCATTTGGTTATCCGAAGTTTATAAAAGTTTTAAGTACAATTTTAGCGATACCTCTCTATTCAATTGTTATTTTAGTAGGTATTGTTGATTTAGGCTTTAATGCACGTAATTACATTCGTGAAAAGAGTCAGAAATGAGGAGCTGATGGGAATGGGGATTTTTCGTAAAAGACCAATTCGATATCCACTATTAGTATTGTTTTTACTTGGTGCAGTAGCAGCTATCCTTATGATGATGTGGAATGTATGGGTGGGAATAGCCTTTATAGCTATTTATTCAATAGCAGCTTACTACACGGTAAAAGTTGAATTATTAACATACGTAGAAACGGAAAAGCATATTCAGTCACTTTCCTACCGGATGGAGGATGTCGGAAAAGAGGCATTTCTTGAAATGCCGTTCGGAATCCTGATCTTGAATGATGAACTGACGGTGGAATGGGCAAACCCGTTTATGCTTCGCGTCCTTCAGCAGGAATCCTTAGTTGGATATGAACTTGAAATGATTTCAGAAGAACTGCCTCTACTTGTTAATCAAGACCAGAAAAATGAAACGGTCATTGCCATCAATGATCGGAAATATCATATTTACTATAAAGAAGAAGAAAAACTTTTCTATTTCTTTGATATTACAAAGCAAGTACAGATTGAAAAGCAATATATGGCGGACCGTACAGTACTCGCCATTCTATTTATCGATAACTATGATGAGCTTACATCAGGTATGGATGACCAGGCACGAAGCGTCACTAATACGATGATGACATCGATTATAAATGAATGGGCAGCACATTATGATATCTTTGTTAAAAGAATCGCATCGGACCGTTACATGGCAGTATTAAATGAATCGATTTTATCAGAGCTTGAGCAGAAGCGTTTTTCAATTTTAGATGTAATCCGTGAACGAACTTTGATGCAGAAAAATTTATCATTAACATTAAGTATCGGTATTGGAGCAGGTTCTCAATCTCTTGTGGAGCTTGGACAGTTAGCACAGTCGGGACTTGACCTCGTTCTGGGCCGTGGTGGTGACCAAGTTGCGATTAAGCAGTCCAATGGTAAAATTCGCTTTTATGGCGGTAAAACAAACCCAGTTGAAAAGCGCACAAGAGTACGTGCCCGCGTAATATCACATGCACTGAGTGATTTAATTCAGGATAGCGACCGCGTTTTCGTAATGGGACATAAAAATCCGGACATGGACTCAATAGGAGCATGTGTCGGTGTACGTAAAATGGTTGCGATGAACGGAATTGAAGGGTCTGTCGTAGTTAATTTCGATGAAGTACGCGGAAGTGTAGACAGGTTAATGACCGAGTTGGAGGAAAAAACCGATTTTTACGATCGCTTTATCACACCGGACGAAGCGTTATCAAAAATCACTCCAAAATCACTCGTAGTTATTGTCGATACACATAAGCCGAGTATGGTCATTGATAGTCGCTTATTAAGCAGAACGGATAAGGTTGTTGTTATCGACCATCACCGTCGCGGGGAAGAATTTATCAATAATCCGACATTAGTATATATGGAGCCATATGCATCTTCTACAGCTGAACTCGTTACGGAGCTCCTGGAATACCAGCCTCAAAATGAAAAGTTGTTGCCGCTTGAAGCGACAGCCTTATTATCTGGTATTATTGTGGATACAAAAAGCTTTACATTAAGAACAGGTGCACGTACATTTGAAGCCGCTTCATATTTACGTACATTTGGTGCTGATACGGTGCTGATTCAACGTCTGTTAAAAGAAGATGTAGAAACATATGTCGCCCGTTCGAAAATTATTCAAACTGTTGAATTTCCGTTTGCAGGAATTGCGGTTGCACACGGTGAAGATTCAAAAGTATACGATTCAGTATTAATCGCACAAACGGCGGACATTTTACTCACAATGAAGGATGTCGGTGCCTCATTTGTCATTGCCCATCGTAATGATGGATTAATCGGCATTAGTGCCCGTTCATTGGGAGAAGTGAATGTCCAGCTCGTCATGGAAAAGCTTGGCGGTGGTGGTCATTTAACAAATGCCGCTACCCAAGTAGAAGCACAATCCATTGATGAAGTGAAAAAACTATTAAATGAAGCAATTAATGAAGTAGTCGAAGGGAGTAAAGAATCATGAAAGTAGTATTTTTAAAAGACGTAAAAGGTAAAGGCAAAAAAGGTGAAATTAAAGAAGTGGCAGAAGGTTATGCACGCAACTTCTTAATTAAAAACGGTTATGCAAAAGAAGCAAACAACCAGGCAATCAGCGAACTGCAAGGTCAAAAGCGACTAGAAGAAAAAAATGCTGCAGCAGAATTACAGGCAGCAAAAGATTTAAAAGAACAGTTAGAAGCAATTACAGTAGAAGTAAAGGCGAAATCAGGTGAAGGTGGTCGCCTATTCGGTTCAGTATCTACTAAGCAAATTGCAGATGCATTACAAAAGAAACATGGTTTTAAAGTAGACAAACGCAAAATGGATTGTAATGACGGACTTCGTTCATTAGGTTATGCCAATGTACCAGTGAAGTTACATCATGATGTAAAGGCTACTTTAAAGGTACATGTAATTGAAGAATAAGGAGCGACAACAATGAACGAATCCATGATGGACCGTGTTCCTCCACATAATAGTGAAGCGGAACAATCGGTCATTGGAGCCGTTTTCCTTGAACCGCAAGCTCTTATAACAGCATCTGAAATTGTGATTGCAGATGATTTTTATCATATTGCCCATCAAAAGATTTTCCAAACGATGCTGAACTTGAGCGATCAGGGAAAAGCAATTGATCTTGTCACTGTAACGGAAGAATTATCAGCAAAAAAAGAGCTTGAGGATATCGGCGGATTAAGCTATATTACGGAATTGGCGAGTGCTGTTCCGACAGCCGCCAATATCGCCCATTACGCAAAGATAGTTGAAGAAAAGGCGATTCTGCGTCGCCTTATTCGCGTTGCATCTAAAATTGCAGATGACGGGTATACGCGTGAAGATGAAGTAGAGGTTCTTTTAGCAGAAGCTGAAAAGAAAATGCTTGAAGTTTCGAACCGTAAAAATGCAGGCGACTTTAAGCACGTAAAAGATGTTCTCGTTCAAACATTTGATAATATTGAACAGCTCCAGTCACGTGACGGAGATGTAACTGGTATTCCGACTGGTTTCCGTGATTTGGACAAGATGACGGCCGGTTTCCAACGCAATGATTTAATTATTGTAGCTGCCCGTCCATCAGTTGGTAAAACAGCCTTTGCCCTCAATGTAGCCCAGAGTGTTGCTGTAAAGGCACGTGAAAATGTAGCCATCTTCTCACTTGAGATGGGCGCGGACCAACTTGTCATGCGTATGTTATGTGCAGAGGGAAATATTGATGCACAACGCTTGCGTACAGGTGCTTTAGAGACAGAGGACTGGAGTAAGCTGACGATGGCTATGGGAAGTTTATCGAATTCAGGTATTTATATCGATGACTCTCCGGGTGTGCGGATGACGGATATCCGTGCGAAATGCCGACGACTGGCTAAGGAAAGCGGTTTAGGGATGATCTTAATCGATTACTTGCAGCTTATTTTAGGTAGCGGTAAGCCAGGTGAAAACCGTCAGCAGGAAGTATCGGAAATTTCCCGTTCTTTAAAAGGTTTAGCGCGTGAACTAAAAGTGCCGGTAATTGCTCTATCGCAGCTGTCACGTGGTGTAGAGCAGCGTCAAGATAAACGGCCAATGATGAGTGACTTGCGTGAATCGGGTTCGATTGAGCAGGATGCCGATATCGTAGCCTTTTTATACCGTGATGATTACTACGATAAAGAATCGGAAAGTAAGGATATTATCGAAATCATTATTGCAAAACAGCGTAACGGTCCAACAGGTACGGTAAGTTTGGCTTTCCGTAAAGAGTATAATAAGTTCCTGAACTTAGAATTTACCCCCCCTCCTCGAGAGGAATGACACTTAAACACGAACATTCTACATTAGTTAAATGCGGATGTTCGTGTTTTTTGTTGACATTTAGGATTTGAACTTGTTAAAATGTTCATGTTTCATCATTACGGAATTAAAAGGTAAATTCTTATGAATAAGAATGAAATACTTAATACATAATCATTAGGTGAATCATTCGTCGGAGGTGCATATAGATGACAGCTGTAGTTGTAGTAGGTACGCAATGGGGAGATGAAGGAAAAGGTAAAATTACGGATTTCCTTTCAAAAAGAGCAGATGCAATCGCACGTTATGCTGGTGGAGATAACGCGGGACATACAATTAAAATTGGTGAAGAGACATATAAATTGCATTTAATCCCCTCAGGAATTTTTTATCCGGATAAACTTTCGGTTATAGGAAATGGTGTAGTTCTTAATCCAAAGTCAATTGTAACGGAATTAAAAGGACTGCAAGCTAGAGGAATTGATACTTCCAATTTAAGAATTTCCAACCGTGCACATGTTATTTTGCCATATCATATTTATCAGGATATTGTAGAAGAAGAGGCACGTGGTGATGAAAAGATAGGAACGACAGCAAAAGGAATTGGTCCATGCTACCAAGATAAAGTTGCCCGAATCGGGATCCGTGTAGCAGATCTTTTAGATAAAGAAATATTTGAAAAAAAATTACGTGCAAATTTAACACTAAAAAATCGTTTATTTACGAAGTTTTATGAAGTAGAAGGCTTACAATTCGATGATATTTTTGAGGAATACTATGCATTTGGTCAAGAAATTGCCCAATATGTAACGGATACATCAAAAGTGCTGAATGATGTTATTGATGAAGGCGGCAAAGTCCTGTTTGAAGGTGCACAAGGAATTATGCTAGATGTCGATCAAGGAACATATCCATATGTAACATCTTCAAATCCAGTGGCAGGCGGTATAGCAATCGGATCAGGTGTAGGTCCAACAGCTGTAGAACGTGTTGTTGGTGTTTGTAAAGCATATACATCGCGTGTAGGGGACGGCCCATTCCCATCTGAACTTCATGATGAAATTGGTCAGCAGATTCGTGAAGTAGGCCGTGAGTATGGTACAACAACAGGCCGTCCACGTCGTGTTGGATGGTTTGACGCGGTTGTCGTTCGTCATTCGCGCCGAGTTTCAGGAATAACAGATCTAGCTTTAAACTCTATTGATGTATTATCAGGGCTTGAAACAGTTAAAATTTGTACAGCGTATGAATATAACGGCGAACAAATTACAGAATACCCGGCAAACCTGGAAATCATTGAACAATGTAAACCAGTCTATGAAGAACTACCAGGTTGGTCAGAAGATATAACAAACGTTCGTGCATTTGATGACCTACCTGAAAATGCAAAAAATTACGTACAGCGTATTGTAGAGCTTACAGGTATTTCATTGATGACTTTCTCAGTGGGTCCATCTCGTGAGCAAACAAATATCGTAAATGAAATCTGGAAATAATGAGTTTGAATTAGAAGAGTGTATTAAAAGTCTAGCCGGCTTTTAATACGCTTTTTTTTGTTAGTAAGAAAAACTATAAATGGATATAAAGTAGGGGTATGTACTAATTTACCTACTAAAAATGTAACATTCATTTAGAAAATAATACATTTACATTACAAAAAGACTGGAACGGTTCATTTGAAATGTGAAATATGCTACATTAGCAAAGTGTGTTTTTAGTCACCGCTCATTATTTTAATGAAAATACATCATTTTTATAGAACAGATCTAGTTGAAAGGAGCTTTATCATGAGTTCAAAAGGAAACAAGTTAGACTTAAAAAAATCAAATCTAAGTCTAATGAATCGTCATAATAGAAAATTTAAAATGGCTGCATTATTTGCCTTACTTGCTTCTACTGTGACATTCAATATAGGTTTCGCGAATGAAACAGATAAAGAAAAATTCGCTAAAGTTTTTCACGTTTATGTAGCTGATACATACGTAGGCAGTGTTGCAGATGAAGCAACAGTAAATGAGATTGTCGAGCAAAAAGAGCAAGAGGCAAGCGAACAATATGAAGATTTAGTAATTGACGCAGGCGCCGATATCTCACTAATTCCAGAGCAAGTATTTACAGTCGATGCCAATGAAGAGCAGACGTTAAAAAACCTTCAAGAGGCAATAACTGTTCAGGCGAAAGCCTACTCACTAAAAGTGGGAGAAACAGTCGTTGCATCAGTGAAGGATAGAGAAGAGTTTGAAGCTGTAATTGACGGATTAAAGCTTCAGTTTGTGACACAAAATGATTTAAAAGAATTGCAAAACAATGCATCTAAAGATTCTTTACCCGAATTACAAAAGGATGAAACACGTCTGGTAGATCTTACATTATCTACCCCAATTACCGGAGACGAAGTATTAGCCGAACCGGCAAATATTGTTTCTGCAAAACAAGCGGTTCAACTTTTACAAACGGGTGCATTGGAGCAAGAAGTATATACTGTAAAAGCAGGAGATGTGTTAGGTTCAATTGCCAAAGCACATGATTTAACAACTGCTGAATTATTAGAGATCAACCCTAACCTTAAAGCGGATACGGTCCTGCAAATTGGTGAACAAGTCAATGTAACGGTTCAAAAACCATTTGTAACAGTAAAGGCAGTTTATGAAAAGAAAAGAGTAGAGGGAATCGACTTTGCGAAAATCGTCAAAGAAGATGCTACGATGCTTAAAGGTAAAAAAGTAGTTAAGCAAGAAGGCGAAAAGGGCAAAAAAGAAGTATCATATTTAATTACAGAAGAGAATGGCGTCCGAACTGAAAGAATACAATCAGAGGAAAATGTAATATCAGAACCTGAAAATCGTATTGTTGTTGTCGGCACGAAAGTAGTTCCTTCTATTGGAACAGGTAATTTTGCTTGGCCGGCAGTCGGAGGTTATATTTCAAGTAATATGGGAGAGCGTTGGGGCCGTTACCACTACGGAATCGATATTGCCCGACCATCAAATTATACGATTAAAGCTTCAGATAACGGTGTTGTCAAAACTGCAGGAAAGCATTCAACATATGGGAATTATGTAGTAATTAATCACAATAACGGTTTTGAAACGTTATATGCTCATTTGTCTCGCATTGATGTAGAAGTAGGACAGGTTCTAGAACAAGGCTCCGCTTTAGGACAAATGGGTTCTACAGGCCGTTCAACTGGAACACATTTACATTTTGAAGTTCATAAAAACGGTAAAGAAGTAAATCCGTTATCATATTTAAATTGATTTTTAGCAGTCCAAGTTAGAATTGGGCTGCTTTTTCTATAAAATGGTCTCCATATTATTTAGGTGGATAAAATTCAAAAATAATTCTTAAATGAGAGGAATATTTCCCGGAAAATAATCATAGCAGTATAGCTGTATAATGCACCAAATGGCAAACCATGATAGAGTAGTTATAGTAAAAATAAACATACCCTTTCATAATTATATAGAGAATTTATGAGAAAAGAGGAATTAGATGATGGATAAAACGATATTAGTTGTAGATGATGAAAAACCAATTGCGGACATTCTACAGTTTAATTTAATAAAAGAAGGTTACCGCGTAATTTGTGCATATGATGGGGACGAAGCGCTTCAAAGAGTGGAAGAGGAGCAGCCGGATTTAATGCTGCTTGATATTATGCTGCCTAAACGCGACGGCATGGAAGTATGTCGTGAAGTACGTAAAAAATATGATTTCCCGATTATTATGTTAACGGCAAAAGGATCGGAAATCGATAAAGTGCTCGGACTGGAAATGGGTGCTGACGATTATGTAACAAAGCCGTTCAGTACACGTGAATTAATCGCCCGTGTTAAAGCGAATATGCGCCGATTAAATGTGCCTGCTCAAATAGAAGAAGCACAAGCAGAAACGAATGATATTGTAGTAGGCTCTTTAACGATTCAGCCGGATGCCTATTTAGTATTAAAGCGTGATGAGTCTATTGAATTAACACACCGTGAATTTGAATTACTGCATTATTTGGCAAAACATATTGGTCAAGTAATGACACGTGAGCATTTACTGCAAACGGTATGGGGTTATGATTATTTCGGTGATGTACGAACAGTGGATGTAACAATCCGCCGTCTACGTGAAAAAATTGAAGATAATCCAAGTCATCCTTTATGGATTGTTACGAGACGAGGAGTCGGCTATTACTTACGAAACCCTGAACAGGAGTAAAATACATGCAAAAAGTGAGCTTTTTTAAGTCCATCCATGTAAAGCTTGTATTGATTTATGTCCTATTAATTATTATTGCTCTTCAAATTATAGGCATTTATTTCTCAAAGCAGCTGGAGACGAATTTAAAAACGAATTTCCAAGATTCGATTCGCCAAAGAATAGAGCTTGTGCATTATAGTGTACGTGAAGAAATGTTAAAAGACCGGGATGAAAATACTCCCCCAACTATAGAGTATAGTTTAAAAACGATTTTAGAAGGATTTTCTACAGAAGATATTAACAAGATTAATGTAGTGGATCGTAACGATCGTATATTGGCTACTTCCGATGATGATCAGGCAGTTGTAGGTCAGCGTATAAATGAAGAAATTATACAACAGGCCGCGTCTTCGGAAACACTGTTGGATAAGATTTCATTGGATCGGGATACAGGGCAGCGCATTTGGATACTAGCAGTCCCTATTATGGATAACGCAGGTCCTAAAGATGAATTAAAGGGTGTTATTTATGTTCAGTCGAATATTGAAAAAGTTTACGAGCAACTAAATGAAATTAACCGAATTTTTGCGGCAGGTATCGCAGTATCGCTTGCCATTACAATCATATTAGGAATTTTAGTTGCGCGAACTATAACTCGCCCTATTTCCGACATGCGAAAACAGGCACAGGCAATGTCTAAAGGGAATTATGCAAGGAAAGTTCGTGTATACGGAACAGATGAAATCGGTCAGTTAGCCATTGCTTTCAACCATCTTACCAATCGTCTGCAGGAAGCACAATCCACAACAGAAGCAGAACGGCGGAAACTGGCAAGCGTACTTAGTAATATGACAGATGGTGTAATTGCAACAGACCGTAAAGGAAAAATTATATTGATTAACGACCCCGCATTGGAATTGCTTCATGATTCACGTGAAACAACTTTAAATCGTCCAATTGCGTCTGTTTTGCGTTTAGACCAAGAATATAGTTTTGAAGACTTGATTCATATGAAAGATCCTGTGAATCTTGATTTTAGTATGAATGATGCTCCATATGTATTACGAGCAAACTTTTCTGTAATTCAAAAGGAAACAGGTTTTGTAAATGGTCTGATTACGGTATTGCATGATATTACTGAACAGGAAAAAATTGATATGGAACGTCGTGAATTTGTTGCGAATGTATCCCATGAATTGCGTACGCCGTTAACGACGATGCGCAGCTATTTAGAAGCACTTGCAGAAGGTGCATGGAAAGATGAAAATATAGCGCCGGCATTTTTAAATGTTACGCAAACAGAAACAGAGCGTATGATTCGCCTTGTAAATGATTTGCTGCAATTGTCAAAAATGGACAGCCAGGAATATGAACTGAACCTGGAGTTTGTGGAATTTAACAAGTTTTTCACGCAAATTATCGACCGTTTTGAAATGTCGAAGTCACAGAATGTAGAATTTATCCGATTGCTTCCGGATAAAAGCTATTTTGTTGATATTGATACCGATAAACTTACACAGGTAATCGACAATATTATTTCAAATGCATTGAAATACTCTCCGGATGGTGGCAATATTCGTTTTGGCTTTACCGTTCATGATAATATGATTCGCGTTATGATTTCAGATGACGGTATGGGGATTCCGAAAGAAAATGTGACAAGAATTTTTGATCGTTTCTATCGCGTAGACCGAGCAAGAGCAAGGTCCATGGGTGGAACAGGTTTAGGTCTTGCAATCGCTCGTGAAATGATTGAAGCACATGGCGGGAAAATTTGGGCAGAAAGTGAGGAAGGCCAAGGTACTACGATATTCTTCACACTGCCATATGAATTGGATGAAGCGGGGGATTGGGAATGAAATATATTGAACAGATAAAATCACTTTTATTAGCATTCCTTGTTTTACTCAGCATCGTCTTCACACTTCTTATTTGGACTTACAAACCTGAATATGAAACGGTAAAGGAGACCCAGATTGAGGAAGTACTTGTCGGCAAACCGAAGGAATTACAGGAAGTAATAAAACCGTACCGATTGTTGTATCGCCAAAATGAGCAATTTTATGGGACAGTCTCTGCAACACCATTAGAAAATTTATACAGACACTTACGGTCATGGCAAGTTTATGAGATGGGTTTAATTAACAGTGAACTTTCAGATAGTAAAATGAACAAAATGCTGAGTATGGATAATCGTATAACAATGTTTTTTAATGAAGAAATTCCTTTGCGCGTTTTTTCTAATCTTATGTCATTTAATGATAATGAAATACCAGATACAACTTTTACACGTCTTATTGTAGACTGGTCAAATGTAGAGAGTAGCAATCAGTTGCAGTTACTTTTCCTAAATACCGAAAAGCGATCATTATATAGAGCATATGCGAGCGTACCGGATAAAGATTATTTCATGGAGAAGATAATTGAACCGGCAAATAATTATAGCTCATATGTTGAAGTTGAACGGGAACCTTTACGTTCTTTATATGTACCGAAAGATCCTATTCAATCAACAAGGTTAAGATATTTAGCTGAAGATATTGAACCTGATTTATTTAAAAAAATCCTGTTTACCGATTTAAAAATTGTACAGCGGAATATTGAAAGTCCTCAATCTGAAAGGTTTACTGATGGGACATCGTTAATGACAGTAGACAGCCAAAATCGGGTTATAAATTATGTATATCCGACTGCAGAAAGTGCCGCACCGATTCCCGCCTCAAGATTATTTATAGATAGCTTTAATTTTATAAATGACCATGGTGGGTTTACAATGGATTACCGCTTGTCTTCAATGAATATTGAAAGGCATATTACAGAGTATCAGCTGTTCATACAGGGGCTTCCTGTATACAGTGATGTTATGACTCGTCTCGGAACTACTTGGGGTGAAAACCGTATTTTCCGTTACCGACGCCCTTATTATTCGATGGGTACTATATTTCAAAGGGTACAGAGAGAACTGGAATCAGGGGAACAAATGGTTGAGACTCTTCGTAAGGAAAACAATAAATTATTTAGAGAAGCAGATGAAATTGTTGTTGGGTACGAATTAACGCTTGAAGAATCCGAGCAGGATACAGATTTAATCCTCGTATTGGAACCAAAATGGTTTGCCGTAACAAACAATACATGGAAACGCCTTTCACCCATGGAAGTAGGGGGTGACGAAGTTGGATTGGAGTAGAACGAAAACTATTTTTATATGGGTTTTCCTAATATTGAACCTCTTTTTATATACGCAGTATTTAGAGAGCTATAAAGAAGGGGAGAAAATAGAAGTTTTAGGGGAAACAATGGAAATCGAAGCACGTTTGAAGGGGGATAATATAACGTATATTGCCCTTCCGAACAATAAGGAAAGTGCAGCATATTATTCCGGTCAAATTAAAAATTTCTCGCCATCAGAAGTGCCATATTTCACAAATCAAAGCGCAAAAATCGAAAATAACAATAAGCTGATTGTGACGATGGACAAGCCTGTGAAACTACAGAAAAGCGATACGCGTGATTCATATACTGATTTCGTTCATAATAATGTATATGAAGGTGATTCCTATGTACTTTGGGGTATTGATGAAGAGAAAAAAGAAGCAACATTTTTCCAGAAGGTAAACGACGTAACATTGTATTATAATGTACGTGGGTATATCAAACTTTATTGGGATGATAACAACCGTATTATTTCCTATGAACAAACAATGCTGGAAAAGCATGAAAAGTTAGATAAAGAACAAAATCTATTAACTGCAAGACAAGTATTGCAGATTTTATATGGAAAGAATTTATTAAAACCAGATTCTCAGATTACGGAAATGAATCTAGGCTATTCTACAATTGTTCAATTAACGCAAACACAGGTATTTGCACCGACATGGGAAGTCCGGGTAAAGCGGGCTGATGACACAGAAGAAATACATTTTGTAAATGCGGTACAAGGACGAATTGTAGAGATCCAAAATGACTTATCCGAAATTGTCGAGCAGACAGAGGATTTGGAAGAGTAGGGAGTTTTAACAATGCGATTTAGCGTTTTAGCAAGTGGCAGTACAGGAAACGCAGTCTACGTAGAAAATGATGAACACTCATTTTTGATTGATGCAGGCTTAAGCGGAAAGAAAATGGAGCAACTGTTTGCTAATATAGATCGTGATATGAAAAGTTTATCAGGTATTTTAGTAACACATGAGCATAGTGACCATATTAAAGGACTAGGTGTCATTGCACGGAAATATAATATTCCTGTATTTGCAAATGCAAAAACATGGACAGCGATGGACGGGCTAGTAGGAACAATACCAACCGATTTATGTTTCGATTTCGATATGGAAACAGTAAAAACATTTGGCGGATTGGATATTCAATCATTTGCAGTGTCCCATGATGCTGCTGAACCGATGTTCTACACATTCTATGAGAACGGGCGAAAGCTAGTTGTCATTACAGATACAGGTTATGTCAGTGACCGGATGAAAGGGTATATCTCAGCAGCAGATGCCTATGTATTTGAAAGTAACCACGATGTCAGTATGCTTCAAATGGGCAAATACCCTTGGAGTATTAAACGCCGTATATTATCGGATGTAGGACATGTTTCAAATGAAGATGCTGCAGTGGCAATGGCTGATGTGGTCGCAGAAAAACCGACGCAAATTTATTTGGCGCATTTAAGTAAAGACAACAATATGAAAGATCTGGCGCGGATGAGCGTAGAGCAGACATTGCAGTCTTGCGGCATTATTGCAGGAGAATATTTGCATCTGCATGATACCGATGCAAACGAGCCGACAAAGCTTGTGACAGTTTAATTTCAGCAACGCATAATTGAACTAAATATGGGTAAAAGATAGGTGTGTTAAAAGTTTCTACTTTTAGCATACCTTTTTTATTTATATTTTTAATTAGGTTTTATGTGATTTTCATCTAATTTTAATGTTAAATGTGTATGCTATCAGTAAGGAAAACAAAGAAAGGATGAGGGATATGGGTTACTATCCTGAAGATGATAAGAAGGAAATCCAAAATGATCGTATTGCAGAGCTTGAGGCTCGTTTAAAAAGAGAAGAAGAAGAAAAAAAACAGCGGCAAAATAGAAAAGAAAAAAAAGGCGGCAGTAAAGGCGGTTATTTTTTATCTGGTTTAAGTGGTGTTGTCGTTGGTGCTTTACTTTTATGGCTTCTGCTTCCCTCGTTGGCAAACCAGTTACCGGGTGGAAATGAAGTAAACTCGGTTACAAATAATTCCTCAAACTCAACGATTAGCCAAACTGCAACAGAGGTAACAACAGATGTAACAAATGCAGTTGAAAAGGTATCAAGTGCCGTTGTAGGGATTACAAATATTCAAAATGTAGCCCCAAACTTTTGGAACCAAAGTACAGGAGAAGCTCAAGCGGTAGGTAGCGGTTCGGGCGTTGTTTATAAAAAAGAAGGGAACTTTGCCTTTATCGTGACAAACCACCATGTTGTGGATGGTGCAGAACAAATTGAAGTAACGTTGGATGATGGTGAAAAAGTAAAAGCAGAGCTTATCGGTTCTGATATTTGGACAGACTTGGCGATTCTTTCAATACCAAGTGAAGGAATAGATACAGTAGCCAACTTTGGAGATTCGGATGTATTAAAACAAGGTGAAACAGTAATTGCAATCGGAAATCCACTCGGGTTAGATTTTTATGGCTCGGTAACAACAGGCGTCATTTCGGGTAAAGACCGTTCTGTGCCGGTTGACTTAAATGAAGATGGTGTCGAGGACTGGTCAACAGATGTACTACAGACGGATGCAGCAATCAACTCAGGGAACTCAGGTGGTGCACTAGTAAATATCGCTGGTGAATTAATTGGTATAAATTCAATGAAAATTGCCCAATCTTCAGTTGAGGGCTTAGGATTTGCAATTCCAATCAATTCAGCCATTCCGATTATTGAACAGTTAGAAAAGCACGGGGAAGTACAACGCCCAACAATGGGAATTTCCTTAGTCGATTTAACGGAAGTACCGGCTTACTATCAACAGCAAACATTGAAATTACCGGAAGAAGTAACAAATGGTGTTGTCATTTCTCAGGTTGTAAGAGGTTCTGCAGCAGATAAAGCAGGTTTACAGCAGTACGATGTCATTGTGGAAATGGATGGCGAAAAAATCGATAATGCAATAGAGTTACGCAAACATTTATATAATGAAAAATCTATTGGGGATACATTAAAGATTAAAGTTTATCGTAACGGTAAAATAGTAGAAGCTGATTTAAAGTTAGTGGAAACTGCACAATTATAAATGTGGATAACTTAATTGAAGAATGAAATTGTACACAACGGGTAGAGAAGAAAAAGGCTTGTCTTTTCTACTCGTTTTTTGTCTGTTACAATGGGTTGTGGATAACATTTCAAAAATTGTGAATAAGTTTGTGGAAATTTCAGAAAAGAAAGAAGGTTTAAAAATGAAGACATACAGCTGCGAAACCCATATAGATCATGCGTTGGATATGCATGTGGCAGAAACAGAAAATTTCCCGATGATGGATTTATTATCGGAAGAAGAAAAGTTATCAACAACTTGTTCTTACTGTGAACAGTCAGCAACATATGTTGTATCAAGTAAATAACTTTACACAATATGTAGTTTTTAGTTGGGGATATGTGCATAACTTTTGTGGATAACTTGTTTGTAAATGGAACGTAAAGGTGGATAAGTTGTGAATATTACTATCATCTCGGTTGGTAAGTTAAAAGAAAAGTATTTAAAAATGGGTATCGAAGAATATGTTAAGCGATTAGGCGGCTATGCAAAAATCGACTTAGTGGAAGTACCGGATGAGAAAGCACCTGAACAGTTAAGTGATGCTGATATGGAAATCGTCAAACGTAAAGAAGGAGAACGTATCCTTGCGAAAATCAATGACGGAACCTATGTCATCGCATTGGCACTGGAAGGTAAAATGAAAACAAGCGAAGAAATGGCTGCAGATCTAGAGGCATTGATGACCTACGGGAAAAGCAAAGTCGTGTTTGTAATAGGCGGATCATTAGGATTGCATGCGGATGTACTTAAGCGCGCAGATGAAAAACTATGCTTCGGAAAAATGACCCTACCTCACCAGTTGATGAAACTAGTGCTGGTAGAGCAGATTTACCGAAGCTTTAGAATTATTAAGGGCGAACCGTATCATAAGTAAAGGGGGTTTTGTCTGAAATATGGAAATAGCATCATCCCTATGTAAAAGGTTGGAGAAAAATGAACAGTAACAAGTATAAAGATTATTTTACAAAAGACTATTTGATGGGGCCAAATTCGATACGACTTCTCGAGGAGCTCCTAGTTAAAAATCCGGAAGCCATAACAGGTGGAACAATTCTTGATCTTGGCTGTGGTAAAGCACTAACATCGGTTTATATTGCAAATGAAACGAATGCAAATACTGTCTATGCAACAGATTTATGGATTTCTGCAACAGAAAATTGGGAAACCATACAACAGTGGAAGCTTGAGGATAAAATGATCCCAATTCATGCGAATGCACTAGACTTACCTTTTGCGAATGATTTTTTTGATACAATTGTGAGCATTGACTCTTACCATTATTACGGCTGTGAAGAACAATTTTTTGCGAAGAAAATGCTTCCCCTTTTAAAAGGTGGTGGGTACGCACTAATTTGTGTTCCTGGTTTGAAATCAGAGCTTGAACAAGTACCTGAGGTGATGAGTGAATGGCTGGAAGATGCTGTTGATACTTTCCACAGTGCGAATTGGTGGGAAAAACATATTCAACAAGGCTGCGAGGAATTAATCGAGGTGACGGTCTATGAATCGGATCAATTCGATGCATGTTGGCAGGACTGGATCAATACGGAGAACGAATACGCGTTAAATGATGCGGAATTTTTAAACCTTGGCTTAAATGAGTTATTAAACTTTGTCATGATTGTTGTTCGTAAAAAATAGTAATCGGTTCAACTGAAACAGGCACATTCGCTTCATGCGATTGTGCCTGTTTTTCTACTAAAACTATTCAGATGTATTTTGTTTTCGGTCTAATTGATGACTTAAGAAAGTTAGCAGACTTGCACAGACGGCAATTATCCCACCGACCCAAGCTACATTCATTAAATTTCCTTGATGGTACACAATTCCACCTAATGCAGAACCGAAAGCGATGCCTACGTTGCTTGCCACTGGCATTAGTGAAGCGGCGAGTCCTGTTGCTTTTGGCTGGTAAATTCCTGCAAGGTCAATTAAATATAGCTGAGTAGATGTTGTTAAAAGAATAGCCATTAACGACATTAATCCGATATTTATTAATCCTAAAACAAAATGATTGGTAGTCCAAAATAAACTAGTCAGAACAACTGCTTGCATGAGAAAAACAAACCGAAGGCGACCGATTGCATTTTGGCTAGCAATTTTACCAGCGAGGATGTTGCTGAAAATGGAAATAAATCCATAACTAAATAAGATTATACTAATTGACTTATTTGGTGCCCCCATTTCTTTCAAGATTGGTACAAGGTATGTAAAGACCGCATAAGTTGCGCCAAATCCGAGTGCAGGAATGAAAAAAGCCATTAATATACGAGGATTGGTCAATAAAGAAAACTGATCACGTATCGAACTGCGTACTTGACTGAGTTTATGAGGTAAGACAAAAAAGGATGCCAAAAATGCCAATCCTCCTAGGAAAGTGGTTAACATGAAAGTGGCATTCCAGCCGTAAGCTTCAGCGATAACAATACCCATTGGCACTCCAACGACATTTGCAAGTGTGAAACCACCGAAAACGAATGAAATGGCAAGTCCGCGTTTTTTAATCGGGATGGTTTCACTTGCTACAATCATAGCTAGAGAGATTAAAACTCCTGTTACAACCGCTGTCATAATCCGTAATGTAAGGAGCATGATATAGCTCGTCGAAATTATGCATAAAGCATTTAGAATGATGAAAGATGCCATTAAAAACAACATCCATTTACGCTTTGGTAAATGACTTGTTACTGACATCACCAGTGGTGTAGCGATGGCAAACGTAATTGCAAATGCAGAAACGAGTGTACCGGTTTTTGCATTAGTCATATTAAGACTTGAAGAAATATCTGTTAAGATTCCGACAATAACAAATTCACTTGTCCCAAGTACAAATGTTAATAAAGAAAGTGTTAAGATCAGCAACCAATGTTGCTTTGATAATTTTGTGGAGTCCATAAATACCTCTTTCTTAGATGAATGTAAATGTGTACCATAGTAATTACACAACCTTAACATCATACCAAGAATATGTTTTCCTGAAAAACCCTATCTTAGTCAAGGAGAGAAGGATACTCCCTAAAATCCCCTTCAATTCAGTTCTTTTTAATTATTCATTACAAAAATTAAAGGTTAAATAGATCTTATAAATTGAATTTAGGTTATACAGTAGATTACTTGAAATTTAATAACTATAATGGAAATACAGGAAAATTAAACTAATTTAAATGTCTGGTAGGAGACTTAAGTAATGATTTTATTTTTAGTTGGGTTAGTAATTGGGTTGGCTATATACAGGAGTTATATAAAATATCGAAAATCAAAATTTTTAAAAGATAATATTCCCTTAAAACTAGTGGAGAGGTCCAAAGATATTATTTATTATTATCAGGTAAAGCCTGTGTATAAGCATATATACACTAGTCCTTCTGTAGATTTCTTTTTAGGTAAAGGTACATTAGAAGCGCTAAATAAGGATTCAAACACGCCTTTTGAAATGATTCATCCAGAAGATAAAGCAATTATGGAGTCGAAAGTTTCAGGGGAGATTAATTATAACGAGGGAATCATTCAACGTTTAAAAGGAACAGACGGAATCTATCATTATTTTGAAGAATATGCAACGCCTATCTATGAAAATGGAAAAATCATTGCAATTCAAGGTATTATGCGTAATATTGATGAAAAAATAAAACTGGAGCAAGAGTTATATTATCAAAGCACACATGATGCCTTAACTGATATTTATAATCGTGGCTATTTTGAGAGAATGCTGCATTATTATAATGAAATAGAAAATGTTTCGATTGGTATGATTCTGTGCGATGTTGATAAATTAAAATTTGTAAATGATACATATGGACATAAAAGGGGAGATCAGCTTATACAAGCAGTAGCTAAGCTTTTAACGGATTTCTTCCCCGATACGACAATTATTTCTCGAGTGGGAGGTGATGAATTTGTCGTTATTCTACCAAAGACGTCTAGGGAACAGGTGGATTTCCTATGTGAACAACTACGAAAAAAAATTAATCATTCAACAGTGGAAAATGATGAAATTCATCTCCAAATGTCAGTCGGCAAGGCTTTTCGAGATCAATCGTTTAATGAAATGGAAAATGTGTATATAGAGGCTGATAAAAGTATGTATATAGAAAAGAATCAAAAACGAAAGTTATCCCTAAGATTATAGGGATGAATTCTACCATGCTTATAATGGGTAAGGACATCGGAGAATTGTATAAAGAATAAAAATCAGTACAAGAAGTGAGTGAAAATGATGATAGTAATAGGGGTGATTCTAACAATATGTTTATCTATTGTTTTTTTATTCATAGTTACGCCAAAACCAACGGCACTACTCGTTCGCCGATTATTTGAAGGTGGGGTCGCGGTTAAGCCGACAAACTATGAGGAAATTGAAAGATCGGTTCAGATAGAAAATGATCTCTCTTACAATTCAAATTATAATAGTGGGAAACTTGATATCATTAAACCTAAGGAATATGAAGGGTATTTGCCGGTTATATTCTGGGTACACGGAGGAGCTTTTTTGGGGGGTGACAAGTCGGATATTACTGAATATGCAGTTCAGATTGCTAGTAAAGGCTATATCGTAATTAACATTAATTATGGCTTAGCGCCGAATTCCAAATATCCCACGCCGTTATATCAAGTAAAAGAAGCTTTTCAATTTATAGATAAAAATGCAAAAAAATATGGTATTGATATGAATCGTCTATACTTTGCAGGGGATTCAGCAGGTGCACAAATTATTAGCCAATTTGTGAATGTTCAAGTAGATAAAGGCTATGCAAATATGCTTGGAATAGAAGGTACTGTTTCATCAGACAAGATTAAAGGTGTGCTATTATTTTGTGGACCATACGATGTTTCAAAGCTTTCCAATAGTAGTAGCTTTTTAATAAATTTTCTGTTTAAGCGAGTTGGCTGGGCTTATATAGGTGAGCGAAATTGGACAAATTCAGATAAAGTAAAGGAAGCTTCTATTCTTCAACATGTTTCTGGCAATTTTCCATCTACGTTTATAACAGATGGTAATATAGGGTCATTTGATGATCAAGGGAAAGAATTAGCTGATAAACTGAAAAACAAGGGTGTAGAAGTTTCCCAAATCTTCTATTCAACTGAAGAAGCTAAGTTAGGACATGAGTATCAATTTATGATGAATACACTTCAGGCTGAAAATACATTTAATAAGCTGATAGAATTTCTAGATAATACAAGTCAAAAACAGAAGAACTAATTTTAGATTTTCGCCTTACTATAAAGATACATAAGCATAGAGTAGATTATTTTATGGCATAAGCTTAATAATTAATTTTATAGTCAATGAGTCAATGCAAATTGCAATAATTTTATCCATACTTAGGCATATCCAGATAAAATGGGTATGTCTTTTTTAATTTTGATAATAAAAGGAGGAATTCAACCAATCAGAAGGGAAAAAAGATGTAAAGGGATGTATTAAAACAATGGTCTAATTTCCGAAAGAAGAATGGAGAAAGATTTAACTGAGTGCTAGTGGAGATCTTGCAAGCAAAAGTATATTGTAAATCAGAGTCACGTGATAATATTACGAATAGATATATTAAAATGGATTTTTCAATTTGAAATAGTTCTATCCTTATCTTTATAACTTAGTATTTATTGAAAGACTCTATCGGAGGAATACACATTATGAGCTATAACTTTATACTTTCATCCATTTTATTTCTTTTTGTTTTTTGTTACATGATGTTGCTGTATTATGCTTGGCAAAATAGAGAAACTCCTATTTCGATTAGTTATGGCTTGGGTGTCTTGACAGCATTTTTCTATACATTTGGCTATGCATTTCAACTTTTAAGTACGACAGTAGATCAAATGATGTTTTGGATACATATTCAATATATAGGAATTCCCTTTGCTCCATTTATTTGGGTGATCATGACATTACAATTTACAGGTAAGCAAAGGTTTTTAACAAAAAGAATAATTCCCCTATTATTAATCGGTCCCATTTATACATTAACTGCCCATTTTACTAATGAATGGCACCATTTATTTTATAAGAGCGCGGCATTAGATTTTTCTCAGGGATTTCCGCTAATTGATTTGGATAGAGGCCTACTATTTTACTTACATATTTTCTACGTTTATAGTTACCATTTGTTTGGTATTGTATTATTACTTCAAATGTATTTTAAGGCAAATAAAGAGAAAAGAAAACAAGTAATCCTGATGATAATTGGTTCTTTATTTGTGTTTGGTTTTCCATTCATCCATTCTATAGGTGCAATAAAAATTCCAATCGATATTTCGCCATTTGGACTTATTTTTTCTTCATTATTTTACCTATGGGGAATTTATCAATTTAATATGCTGAAATTATCTCCTTTGGCTATGAAAAAAGTTTTCGAATCTATCAATGATGCTGTAGTCATTTTCGATACAGATAATAATTTAAAAATTTATAATAAATCGGCTAATAGTTTGTTTGAGCAGCCTAATCAAAAATTGATCGGCAAATCGGCAGCAAAGATTCTATCTCAATTCCCGCTATTAGTACAATTCATTGAACATAATGCTGAAATAGATAACGGATCATCACAATCAATGCAGCTGGGAGATAAATATTATAATGTTCATTTTTCATATGTAAATGGAAGTAATAATAAGCCGATTGGAAAGATGTTCATATTACATGATATTACGGAATCTATAAAGTATGAAGAAAGCTTACTTTTGCAATCTAGACAGTTTGAGTACTTAGCGCATCATGACGTATTAACCGGGTTATATAATCGTACTTATTTTGAAGAAGAAGTTAAAAAGAAGTTGAGACAGTCCAAAGAAAAAGATGCTGCATTAATGCTCTGTGATTTAAACTTCTTTAAAGAAATAAATGATGTATACGGTCATCTAACAGGAGATAATGTGTTAGTTTTTGCATCAAATTGCTGGCGTGAAAATTTACCAAACCCACATATACTTGCACGCTTAGGCGGCGATGAATTCATTATGTTTTTTGAGCAGATTGAATCAAAGGAAAAGTTTTTAAAGCAAATAAGTAAGGTACGTTATGTATTCCAGAAGAATTTATATAAGAAGAATGACATTGAAATCGAAGTTGTACCAAGTATGGGTATTGCTTTTATAAAAGAAGATGGCTTAGACTATGAAACCTTATATCATACGTGTGATAAACGTATGTATGAGGACAAAAAGATTACGAAAGAAACTTATTCAATGAAAGAAATGTAGAGAATTCCCTTAAATAGTAAGCATACAGAGCCAGTTGGTGCCTTTCTGAGTAATATCCCCCTAATGCGTATCGTAATTTTTAAACTGTAAACATAAGATGTTTTAATTATGGATGTTTGCAAGGGGGAAAATATTTGGAACTGCAGAAAGAGGAAAACATAAGGGAAACAAAACCTAATATCCTTATCTTTCTAGTGGATGAACAACGATTTCCGACTGTTTACGAAAATAAGGAACTGAAGAAATGGCGTAAAGAAAACTTAAAGACACAGGAATTATTACGGGAAAATGGAATGGAATTTTTAAACCATTATGTTGGAAGCATTGCTTGTTCACCGAGTAGAGCAACACTGTATACTGGACAATACCCATCATTACATGGACTGACTAAAACGATAGGGGCTGCTGCTTCTTCATTTGAACCGGATGTATTTTGGTTAGATCCTAATACAGTTCCCACTTTTGGAGACTATTTTCGTGCGGCAGGCTACCGTACATTTTGGAAGGGGAAATGGCATGCAAGCCCTCAGGATATTTTGATTCCTGGAACTCAAGATGCATTGCCTAGTTACGACTCAAATACAGGTATTCCTGACCGAAAACTTGAAAACTTTTACTTGGAATCTGATCGACTAAATGAATTCGGCTTTTCTGGCTGGCTTGGTCCAGAACCACATGGATCAAATCCCCGCAATTCTGCTTCATCTGCTGCCATCGGAACGAGTGGGCGTGATGAAGTGTATTCAAGAGAGGTAGTTGATTTACTTCATACACTGGAAGCAGATAGCATTAATGAAAGTCAGCCTTGGTTGATCGTATCTTCATTTTTAAATCCACATGATATTACATTGTTCGGCGAAACAACTGAATACCACCCGCTATTCAACTTTGAAGTAGACCCTTCTGTACCTTTTATTCCACCTGCTCCTACATCGGATGAATTACTGCACACAAAGCCAACTGCGCAACAAAGCTACAAGGAAACCTATCACAAAGCCTTCCAGCCAACAAGAGACAGTCTTTTTTATCGTCAGCTTTACTTTTCTCTCCATAAAAAAGTCGATCAAGAAATGGGTAAAGTATACGATAAATTAAAATCGAGCAAGTTTTATGATAATACGATTATTATTTTTACTTCTGATCACGGGGATTTATTAGGTGCTCATGGGGGATTATTTCAAAAGTGGTATAACGCATATGAAGAAGCGACTCATGTACCATTTATCATTCATAGTCCGAAATTGTTTTCAAATAGGCAAACTACAGATATGCTGACGAGTCATGTAGATATTTTGCCAACTCTGCTGGGATTGGCAAAAATTGATGCAAAAAAAATTCAGCAGGAGTTAAGGAAAAATCATACTGAAGTACATCAACCAGTAGGAAGAGATTTAACGCCACTTCTCCATGGGGAAGATGCTTTCCTGAGGAGAAATGAACCAGTGTATTTTATGACCGATGATGATGTAACGAGAGGATTATCTCAGGTTAGTATTACTGGTCAACCGTATAATTCTGTTACCCAACCAAATCATATAGAATCAGTCATTGCTTATCTTTCAACAGGTCAAAATAGGGAAAAGGAGCTCTGGAAATTTTCCAGATACTTCGACAACCCCCAATTTTGGAGTAATCCCGGAGTAGAAGATCAAGTAACGGAAATCCAGAGCCAAACGCCAATAAATGAAGAGGTCACTGTTTCTCTGTCAAAAATAGTAACTAAAACAATTCCTGTGCCCGAACAATATGAGCTGTATAATCTTACGAAAGATCCTCTTGAAAGAAAAAATCTTGCAAATCCTATACACGCAAATGTCGTAACAAAGTTGATTCAATCATTAATGATGAGTCTTCTGGAAGAACAGCGGGAGCAAAAAAAGGCTTATTCCAACGAACGGCACTGAACGTGTATGGAAGATAGCGCTGGTTAATAAAAATAACATAAAAAAGCTTAGAGGAAATTAAATGCTAATAATCTCTAAGCTTTTTAAATTTTTCTGCAAAAAAAGGCAGCATCTCACTTGGAGATGCTGCGGTAGAATTCTTTGTTCCTGAAGAACTCTAATGGGTTTGGCACCCAATAATGCTGACTTAACAATTTTAAATAAACATTTTTGATGTCAAAAGAATGCTGGTCATTCACTACTATTCCAATATAACATAGGGAATCGCGAAACCTTTAATAATTATGTATTCTGTGTTTAAGTTTATAAGAAAAAATGTATCCGATAAAATAGGAAATAAACTATATCATAAGTTGGGATATTTTTAATGAAAACCACCTGGAACGTTGATTTTTCTTCGTACTAGGTGGTTTTAATTTTTGAAGCTTGTCTTTTTTAGTTATCCCTACTCAAATGATTTTTTTATTCTATAGTCGTTTTATCCTGGACATTTTTAACATACATTAAAAAAAACATAAAGACATAGGGGGAATTAGTTGCTTCTATTCATTATTCTTTTCTCCATTTGCTGTCTTGCTTATGGACTAATAAAAAAACGTTTTATCGCGCTCACCTTTCCTATAATAGGACTTATGATTTTAATGGTCGTTAAGGTGATTTTAGTACCACTTCCTTTAAAGGAAACACTTCTTTTTATTTTTGATTTACGATAAAAATTTGAAGAAAGAAGGTCTAGATGAAAAAAATCGACAAAAAAGTTGCTGATGCCTATTTCCGTGAGAAAAATACGTACATGGCTGTTTACTTTGTTATTTGGTTTTTAGTTTCGTATGTTATGGTAGCGCTTGCAGATTCATTAACTGAAGTTCAGTTTTTAGGGTTCCCGTTCCACTATTTTATGGGGGCAATTGGAGCTTTGTTTACCTTCATTATTTTGCTGTTTGTAAATGCGATTGTTGGAGACAAAATCGATAAAAAGTATGGAATCAGTGAAACGAGAAATGAAGAAATTAGCGCAAATAATATGATAAATCATTAATGAGGGGAGGTAATTTATGGATACTCAATTTATAGTTTCAACGTTAATTATACTGGCTACATTTGCTTTGTATATATGGATTGCGGTTTATAATACGGCGAAACAAACATCTGATTTCTATGTTGCCGGTCGTGGCGTACCACCTATTTTTAATGGGATGGCGATTGGTGCAGACTGGATGAGTGCAGCATCCTTTATCGGGATGGCTGGTACGATTATGCTGCTTGGCTATGATGGATTGGCTTATATTATGGGCTGGACTGGCGGTTATTTATTTTTATCAATATTACTTGCGCCACAGCTACGGAAATTTGGTCGCTATACTGTGCCTGAATTTATCGGGGACCGTTTTAATAGTAAGGCAGCACTTATAATAGCTGCTATATGTACAATTATTATCAGCTTCACATACTCAATCGGACAGCTATCCGGTTCTGGTGTAGTAATCGGACGTCTCTTTGAAATTGATGCGAAAATAGGAACAATGATCGGCGTTGTGCTCATTGCATTTTATGCGGCATTTGGTGGTATGAAAGGTATTACTTGGACACAAGTAGCACAATACGTCATATTAATCATTGCATATTTAGTACCTGTTATTTTTATGTCATTACATTTGACTAGTAATCCTTTACCATGGATTTCCTATGGTGAAATTTTAACGAAAATGGGTGAACTCGACCGGGCACTCGGTATTTCGGAGTATTTTGCACCTTTTACCAACGGAACTAAGTGGCAGTTTTTAGCTCTTATGTTTACGTTAATGTGTGGTACAGCTGGCCTTCCGCATGTAATCGTACGTTTTTATACAGTAGGTACTATGAAGGCTGCTCGTTGGTCAGGTGCATGGGCATTAGTGTTTATCGGGCTTTTATATTTTAGTGCACCAGCTTATGCAGCTTTTGCTCGCTTTATATTAATGACGGAAGTTGCTGGTAATAAAATTGCTGAACTACCTGCTTGGACGCAATCATGGATTGATACAGGTAAATTGGGGATAGCCGATGCGAATGGGGATGGCATTCTTCAATGGCCTGAACTGCTAATTGCCAATGATATTGTTGTAATGGCTACACCTGAAATTGCAAATCTTGGTGTATTTGTTATTGGACTTGTGGCAGCAGGCGCAATGGCAGCTGCCTTATCTACAGCTGGTGGTTTAATGATTTCTATTTCTTCATCTTTTGCACACGATATTTATTACCGCATCATCAATCCACAAGCATCTGAACGCAAACGCTTGTTAATAGGTCGTATTTCAATTGTCGTTGCAACACTATTGGCTGGTATTATTGCATTAAATCCTCCAGGTGCCATTACTCAAATTGTTGCATGGGCATTTGCGCTTGCAACAGGTACCTTCTTCCCAGCCCTCGTTTTAGGTGTCTGGTGGAAGCGTGCTAATGCAAAAGGAACAATCGCGGGGATGCTTGTCGGTTTAGCGGTTACACTTATTTATATCTTCAGTGCGAAGTATGGCGGCTTTACGATATTAGGCATCATTGATACGGGTGCTGGTATTTTCGGAGCCATTGCAGCCTTCGCCACTAATATCATTGTTTCGCTTTCAACACGGGCTCCATCACAAGAACTTCAAGACGCCGTTATAAATCTGCGTTACCCAGAACAAATGGTTTATAAAGACGGCGAAGTTTATTTGAATGACGGATCAGCGAAAGAATAAAAATTGAGGGAAATAAAAAAACGTTATTTTGCACCGAATGCAAAATAACGTTTTTTTTTATGTGTTAGTTTTGTTGTTCTTTCACTTTTACTGGTTTGAAAATAGACAGTAAGAAAATAACTAAACCTGCAATGCCAATTCCTAAAATTGTATTGAAGGAAGCACCCGTGTAGAAACCGCTGCCGAAGTAGAAAATTTCACGTAAACCTTCAGAAGCAAAGCGAATTGGTACCCAAGGACGAATGAAGTTTACGAAGAAACTTGGAAGCATTTCCTGTGGTGTCATAAGAACACCCATACCTAAAAGCATGACAACCATGAATAATGTAATCGCTGGTTTGCCGATCCATGCAGTAATTGCCGATACTAGTAAATAGAAACAGAATGCCGCAAATGATACAAAGAAGGCAACCAGGAAATAGCTTGGCATATTAATTCCTGCGATTTGTGCAAGTGTTGCAACAGTAAAGCCCGAGAATAGAGCAATAATTATGCCGAATAAAATTTGCCCGCCTATGAGACGTAATATTTGTTTACGAGTTAACAGTTCTTTCTTCAAGATGCCTGATGTTGCTAAAAATACAATGAATCCACCGATTAGCGCACCTACCCATGCAGGTACTGCCAATAAAGTTGGGGCACTCCCGTTTGCAGTGGATGCTGTAATAGGATTGTATATTTTTTCTTCAGCAACAATTGGATTTACTAAGATTGCAGCTTGTGTAGCATCAATTTTATCAGTTCCAAGCTGGTCTAAAAAGTTTGCCGAATATTGGTCATTTACTCCAGAGACAAGCCCGTTTAAAGCAGTTTTCGCAAAGTTTGCGCCTGTCATATTAAAGCCTTGGTTAATAGAGATTTGCAATTTGGCAGCTTCATTATTTGTTAATGCATTTTGCAATGTGTCATTGTAGCCTTCAGGGATGACAAGCGCTGCGTAATACTTTTTATCTGCAAAAAGTGACTCAATATTTTCTTCCTTTTCATTTGTAAATGCCATAACCGGTTCTGCACCATCTACACCTTGACTCATTTGTTTCACAGCTTCAAGAATCGTATCAACGTGTTGACCCTCATCATTGACAATAAGAGCAACCGGCAGATTTTTTACTTGCGGATTCCCTTGTGCGAATAGGTTTACTGAAAATAGAGCAATAATTAATATAACAGCAATAGGAGCAGCCCATGCTAATTTTTCTTTAAATAATCTCATTTGAATTTCATCCTTTCTCAAATTTCAACATGTTGTTTATTATTACTCATTTATTTTATAATTTAAGGGGAAATCAAAGCAATCAACAAAATAAACAGATTGTTCAATTTTGAGGAAAGAGGGTGTTTTTTTGAGCGTTTATACGGAAAAAAATCGACGAACAAAAGAACTTATTCAGAAATCATTTATGGAGATGCTGGAGAAGAAAACTTTTGATTCGATTACAGTGGGGGATATAGCGAAAACGGCCAAGATTAATCGTGGGACGTTTTATTTACACTTTATCGATAAATTTGATTTGCTGGATCAGATTGAAATACAACTATTTGAAGAGCTAGGGGATCATATTGATGAATTGCAATCGAGCTATTCATCTACACATACGTTTGAAAAAGGACAGGAACAATTAGCTTCCTCATTATTTAATTCGATAAAAATGCAGGCACCACTTTTGAAGATCTTTTTAAGCGAACATGGAAGAGCGGGTTTCCACCTTCGATTTAGAGCAGCGTTTTCAGAAAAAGTACGAGTAAACCTGGAGGGGAATGAAAGCTTCATCGCAAACTTAAATGTGCCGATGGAATACTTTTTAGCATTTATTACATCTGCTTTCCTAGGTTTAATTGAACAATGGGTTCAAAATGATTTAGACAAGACCCCTGAAGAGATGACTGCTTTATATATTAGTATTATTTCCTTTATTCAAAGGAAGAGTACTTAAGGTACAGTTGATATATAGCTAATAAACAAAATAAAAAAGAAGGTGCGATACCTTCTTTTTTAAATACTGCTTGTACGTTGCTTTTTAATGAATCGGACTGCAACGATAATGGCTGCAATTGCAATAAGCACATAAAAAAGTTGTCTATATTGCTGTGAGACAGAGACAATTCCATAAGAAATAGAGGCTAATACTAGTCCATAAATCATGTTGCCAATTGTAGTAGCTGAAATAAAATACGATATTTTCATTTTGCTTAAACCGGATACGATGTTAATTAAATTTGTAGGAAGGAATGGCAAAATACGCCCTGACAGAACAAATAGGAATCCATTTTTATTAATTTGCTGCTCATATTTTTGTAGTTTTTCAGAAGTGAATAAATTGGCGAAAAAAAAGCGAATGGAAAGGAAGATTGATGTACTTCCAATAACACTGCTGAATGTACTAAATAAATAACCGCGCCAAAATCCAAACAAAGCAATATTAATCGTGATGACTAAAATTAACGGGATAAATGTAAATAAGTTCTGTAGGAACATTAATAATAGCATTATTAAAATAACGACAGTTAGATTGTTATGGGCAAGCTCTAAAATAAGCTGGGGTGACAGATCGGAAACAGAAATACCGCTTTTGTAAAGCGTAAAGAATAAACCTGTTAGAATTGCTGCAAATAGAGTCCCTCTTATAAACAACGATTGTTTTTTCATTTCGTAACCTCTCTTAATATAATTCCATTCGATAGTTTAAATGTATTTGACGAAAATTGCTATTAACAAGATTTGAAAAATATGAAAAAGGATTACACATCGGTCGATATATGTTGTAATCACCTTTTATAATCTAACAAAAGTAGATAATTTGATATGATATTCTAGTATAAATATGGAAATTATAACTTTCCTCAATACAATAAGAGAGGAGGAGACGCCTTGAGTAAAAAAGATGAAGCATTAACACAAATTGAACAAGTACTGCACGAATTGAAAAAAAGTGAGCAAGAAAGTGCTGCCACTGCGGTTATAGGACAACGCAGTGGAAACTCCAATATTTCCGGAGCAATATTTAAGGTTATATTTAAATTTTGGGGATTTAAAATTTTATTAATTGCATTGCTCCTTATCCTTTTCACATTCGGGGGTACTTGGTTATTTTTCGGTACTACTTTTAAAAAAGAAAGTACAGTATTTGTGGAACAGGTTCAGGAATTAGCAATGCTCGCAACCGCTGAAGCTCATATGAAAGTAATCATTGAGCAAGAGGATAATAAACTGTTTGGGAACGATATTTCGGTTAATTTACCAGGTACAAAAAGAGAGTTATTATTGATAGTTCCTGCGACAGTCATTGCAGGCGTTAATCTGAAAGAAGTTACATCAGATGATATTAAAGTGAATGAAGATACCAAAGAGATAGAGATTGCCCTGCCTCATGCAACATTTATACAGGAACCTGCGATTCAGATGGAAGATGTCAAAACTTTTTCGGATGAGGGGCTGTTTCGTGGGGAAGTGAAATGGGATGAGGGATTTGACCTGGCAACGGAAGCGCAGAAGAAAATCAAAGATGAGGCTATGGAAGTAGGTTTGTTGGAGTCAGCAGAAAAAAGTGCCGAGAAAGTTCTCGCAGGTTTTTTCCGGAATCTTGGCTATACGGTGAAGATAATATTTAAATAAATTTTAGTTTAATATGTTGTAATAGAAGGATAAAATTTTCTGCTTCAAACAGTCTAATTACTATGATTAGGCTGTTTTTTTATGTAATGAAATACAGAATAGTCCGAAAAAGTTGCGAAGCATTTCTAGAATTATAAAAATTACTATTCATTTATCACGAATGTTATTATATAATCACTTTGTTAATGTTCGTAAAAATAAAATATTTAATCCATAAATTACTTATTATTATTAATAATTTAATTAATAAACGAACTTTAATGTAAAATATTGTTTTAAAGTTCGTGTTTTGGATTAAATGAATAATGAGGAGTTTTGAAGTGGGAAAGTTTGATAACAAATGGATGCGTGCGGTCATTCCAGCTTTATTGATTCATTGTAGTATTGGTACGGTTTATTGCTGGTCGTTGTTTAAGGGGGATATTGCCTCTTATATCGGCAAACCTGTCAGTGAAGTGGAATGGGCGTTCAGTATAGCGATTTTTGTTCTTGGTATGTCTGCGGCATTTGGCGGAAAGTTTGTCGAAAAGGATATTCATAAGTCTTCTTTGTTAGCGGCAATGTTTTTTGTTGCAGGGATGGCAGCAACAGGTTTCTTTATTTATCAAAAATCATTGATCGGTATTTATATTTCTTACGGAGTTGTGATGGGGATTGGACTTGGAATTGGCTATTTAACACCTGTAAAAACACTGATGCTCTGGTTTAAAGAACAAAAGGGATTGGCAACTGGTCTTGCTGTTGCCGGCTTTGGTTTGGCAAAAGTGATTGCAAGTCCATTAATGGAAAAGCTGCTCGGTAATCGAAATAGTGAAGGGGTGTTAGTAGACCCTACGAATATTTATACAATGTTTTATATTTTAGCCGCAATCTATTTAGTCATGATGGTTATCGGACACTTAATTTTAAAGAAACCGGCTGGATATGAAGAAGAAAATATTGAAATGCGTAGCTTTAGTTATAGAAGAGTATTGACGAATAAAACGTTTATCGGTATTTGGCTAATGTTCTATATCAATATTACATGTGGTTTAGCGTTAATCTCACAGGAAAAAGGTATTTTAGCTTTCATTGGTTTTGGAGCGATTGGGTTAGTTAGTTCGCTTACTGCCATTTTCAATGCTGGTGGAAGAATTGTATTTTCTGCATGGGGAGATCGTTTAACAGATCGTAACTCTATTTATAAAATAATTTTTATTTCTTCTATTAGCATTATTTTATGTACGGTTGTATTTGATGGAATAAATAACTCTATGGCCTTTCTGATCATTGCTTTACTTTGTATTGTGAATGCAGGTTACGGTGGAGGGTTCTCATCTTTACCGCCGCTATTATCAGACCGATTTGGTATCGACAGTATTTCAACTGTACATGGTTTAGCTTTATCTGCATGGGCATTTGCAGGGTTGACGGGCAATCAGCTAAGCGCAATTATTCTTGAAAAGACACAGTCATACGACATGGTATTATACGTAATTGCCGCTTTGTTCACGGTTGCGACTTTAATTAGTATATTCGTTGTGAAACCTGAAAAAGTGAATTTGGAGGATGAAGAGTTTAGTAAGAAAAAAGAAATAGTAATCGGATAAAATTTCGAAAGGGTGCTTTAATTTAAAGGCATCCTTTTTTCTTAAGGATAAAAAAAGCTAAGTTTAAGCTCCATCGAGGGATGAAGTCTTAAACTTAGCAATACTAGCTAAAATACTAATTAAATTTCATATTCTGTAACGTCATTGTTATTTTTAGGTCCTTTACCATTACCATTACCATTGCCGTTACCATTACCGTTGCCGTTACCATTGCCGTTACCATTACCATTGCCATTACCATTGCCATTACCATTACCAGGCTTTACAACGTTGACATCAAATGTAAGGGTATGCTCACCATATGTTACTGTAACAGAGGTAGTACCTGGGCCTTTACCTTTTACAGTACCTGCATTTACAGTAGCAATCTTATCGTTTTCAACTTGGTAAATTGCAAGGTTTGTAACATCTTTTTCTGTTGTTTCACCGTTTAATGTTGTTACTTCAGTAATTTTAACAGAAACTTCTTTACCGACTCTTGTCTCAACTTGAGCTTGGTCGATTTCCAGAGTTACAACTGGTTCTTCCACTACAGGTGCTTTAACAGTAACCGTTACTGTTGCTTCATTTTCGCCATGTGAAACAGTAATTGTCGTTGTGCCTTCTGCTACTGCAGTTACTAAACCATTTACAACTGTTGCGATATTTTCATCTGCCACACTATACGTAGCTTTTGAAGTTACGTCTTCTTCTGTAGCATCACCTTCAGCAGGTGTTGTTGTTTCTGTTACCGCAAGCTGTGCCGTTTCTCCAGCTGTCAGGTCTAGCTCAGTCGGATTTACAGAAAGCGTTACAACAGGTTCTACTACTTCATTTTCAAAGATAATCGCTTCGCCAACATTACCAGCAGCATCTGTAATTACTACTGTTACAGTATTTGTTTCTGCTGTTACCGGGAATGTGAAGCTGCCGTCCTGATTTAAGTTGAATGCAACTGGTGCTTGTACTTCGCCGTTTACAGTCGCAACATATGAAGCTTTTAGTTTGTCATTTAAATCATAGTCTAAACCGTATAAATACAGTTCTTCATTGTAGTCGATATACTTATCTGTTACTTGTCCTGAAACAACACCTTCAGCTTCTGAACCTGTAATTTCTGGTTTTGTCGTTTTTACAACAATCGGTCCTACATAATCTGAAATTATTCCTGTAGCTGCAAGACCAGTAAAGTCAATTGTATATAGACCATCCGGAATCGTAGTTGCAGGTGCACTACCCCAAGGTTTATACTGTCCGCCAACATTCAGCGTATAAGATCCTTTACCTAATGAAGTACCTGAATGCAGATAACCGATGTAGCCGTCCCCATATTCTCCGCCTTCAGGATTCATAATATCCCAAAGCTCGATATAGTTCGTTGTAACATCACCCGTTAATGTGAATGAAAGTACAGCGGAATCTTTAATACCGTCACCGTTAAATGACAGATCAGTTTCTGTGATTTTAAAATCTTTAATTTCAGTTGTTGCTGCCGCGCTGCTGAAATCGGCTGCGAATGGCAATGAAGCTTCCGTAGATCCACCGTTAATGTTGATGAAACCTAAAATCTCAGAGCCGTTTGGTGCAACAGCTTGTGAAGCCGTTAATGTAATGTTTAAAAGCTGCTCACCAGCTAAAGTAAATGATGGCTGATCCACTGTAATAGCTGCATCGCCAAATGTTTTAGTCACATCTACGGATACGTTGTAGTTACCGCCGTTTCCTTTAATGTCTTTTACTAGTACTTGTTTCGTTACAGAAATATTTCCGTCCTTTAATGATTGAGGACCAAAAGTAACTGTGCCTTTTTTGTTTTCTACAATTGCACCAGTGCCGTCTAAAACTGCCGTATCAAGTGCATATGCAAGAATTTCCGGATGAGCCGCCGCATAAGCATTTACGCGTCCAGCACCTTGAGAGAATACATCATATTTAGCAGTATCCAATATTTTTGCTGTATTCGAAAGTGCCACTTTGACATCGAATGCATTCCAATCCGGATTTGCCTGTTTTACTAATGCTGCGATACCAGCAATATGTGGTGTTGCCATAGATGTTCCCGTTTTACGATCATATGCTTCAGTATAAACCGCATCAGGGAAGTCTGATTTATACATAGGAATCGTTGACATAATGTTTGTTCCAGGCGCTGTTACGTCTGGTTTAATATCGAAATTCGGTGTAGAAGGACCACGTGAACTTGAAGAGTTTACATCATCTCCAGTTGTCGTAGTTGAAGCAAACTTGCCGAAGCTTACTTTTCCTGTACCCCCTGCTAATGCCGCGCGAATTGCCTCGCCGTCTGTTACTGACATATCAAATGTTGGCAGGAACTCAAAAGAATCACCAAGGAATGTGCCTGAAATGTCCGGTGCATTCGTTCCGCCTGCAAAGTTATGAATAATTGTAGCTACCGCCCCGTTTGCTTTAGCATTTGCAATTTTATCGACAAATGCGATATTACCGCGGGAAATTAACGCTACTTTACCTTCAACATCAATTCCTTCAAAATCTTTTACTTCGCCGTTTCCAGGAATCGCAACTAAATCAAATTCACCTTGAAGCTGTGTTGATAAGTTTTTACCAAAAGTTGTTCCCATTAAAGGAAGCTGTTTAGTTAAGTTGTAGTCGCCTACTGTAATGTTAACTTCACCGTTATACATTGTTTCGGGGTTTGTTGTATTACCGACTGCAATCCCTAAACGAGCAGTTGCAGGTGTGCCCATTGTGCCACGGTTTGGACCTGAGTTACCTGTTGCAACAACACCGATTGTTCCAGCCATCATTGCGTTATTGATTGCAAATGATCCTGCATCTGTTTCTGTATTTGCGCCACCGCCAAGTGAAAGGTTAATAACGTCCATTTCTTCTTGAACAGCTGTTTCAATTGCTTTAACAATACCTGATGTTGCACCACTGCCGTACGCTCCAAGAACGCGGTAAGCATAAAGGTCTACTTTTGGTGCAATTCCTTTAATGCCGAATTCGTTAGCACCAATTGCCGCAATTGTTCCGGCAACATGCGTACCGTGAGATGTATAGAACGAGCTTCCGTTAGCATTAAATTCAGGTGTTCCTGCTGGACGCTCTGAAGGTAATGTTTCCGATGCATCGTCATCTGCACGTGGTTTAGAGTATGTTGAAGAGTTAGGAATAAAGTTTTTTCCGCCTTTATAAATGCCGGCAAATTCAGGGTGATCTGCATCGATACCTGTATCAAGCACTGCCACTTTTACTCCTTGTCCTTCAATGCCTTCATTCCAAAGTTTTTCGATACCAAGGAAAGAAATACTTGTATTCATTTGTGCTTCCACAGGTACATCTTTAATAAGTTCTGATGGGTTTTTTGATTTTATTGGTTTTGTTGTAACCTCTTCTGATGCGTATACTGTTGCATCCGGTTCAATTAAAGTGATTCCCTCTACTGAAAGCAGTTTTGGAATATCATTTGCTTTAATTGTTGCAGCAAATCCGTTTAGTACCGTATCAAATGTGTATCCTTGTGTCATTTGCACTTGTTTGGCAGTTAATTCTTTTTTAACTTTTGCCTGTTGTGCCTTTACATTTGAACGTACTTCATTTGCACGGGAATTCGAGAACTTTTTGCCTTTAACTTGGCTGATTCCTTGCTCTAATGCCACCGGTTTTTCGGATAAATGAACGATGACTGCAACCTCTTGATTGCCTGAAATATTTTGCAGGCTTTCATGAAGGACTGGGCCATCTTTAGACAAGCTAAGTTGTTCAGCGATTGCCGCCTTTAGCTGAATGATGCTTTCACTTTGTCCATCCTGTTTGAATGGTTTTGATTCTTCAGCGCTTGCATTCGAGAATGGTACCAATAAAGAGAGCACCATGACGAAAGCTAAAATACTACTGAAGAATCTCGTAAAATTAAACTTCTTCAATTCACATTTCCCCTTTGTATTAAATTTTCGCACTATTCTGTTTAATGCGGTATTACCAATTTATCACAATGGGAATTATCCGAATATCGAAACTTCTATTTTTTCCAAAAGATTGATAAATAGTATTAGTTTGGTATAGATAGGTTAAAACTATCTTCCTATAAATTTTGTGGAATAGTAGAACTATCTTATGAGAAGAGAGGAATTGAAGGACCTAATTCACTAATAGGGGAAATAAGATTGTATATTTCTTTAATAAAAGTAGTTAAGAATGGTTAAACTTTTTAATGAAAAGTTTAAAGCTGAAAAGTCCTTTATACTTTTCAATAAATTCAATGGGGGATGGCTATGTCAAATATGGATTTTAAACGCAACAATGCAAGAGCAAGAGGCAAGCAAAGTGCGAATAAGCTAGAAGTAAATCAAAGTCGTAAAATCTCACAGCAAGAAGAGTATTTATCAGAACTTGATTTTATTTTTAATGCAGCTCCAGCAAAAGAAAACAACGTTCCTTCTAAACGTAGTAAAACAGGCATGAACGAGCCTGAAAGTGAACGAACTGCCTGGAACTAATTTATATTTGATATCTATTCATTACATTGAGGTAAGAACTAAGGCTTTGACCTTGGTTCTTTTTATTTGAAAGGTTTTTATTAATGTTTAATAGCTACTGAATCAATCATGATTTTTCTTTTTTATTTCCTCTTCTGTTTCTTCAATCTCTTTCATGTATTCCTGATATTCAGTCTCCACCTCGGTTGTAGAGGGGAGGAAATGTTCTTTTGATGCATCAATCCGCTGGCCATAGCGAATCATTTTATAAATTATCATGCCGTTATTTGGTTTTCCGCTAAATGTGGTCATCGGGACGGCATCGAATAAAACATAATAAAATGCATAAAAGACAAACCGATCCCAAAATGTTTTATATTCTTCAATGATTCCGTTGGCAATCAGAGAATTAATTGTAAGACCGAATACTAGATTAATTAAAATTGGCGCGGAATAAATACTAATAAAGGCAAATTTATTTTCATGCTTTAATTTGTCATACGAAAACCAGCTATAAAAATGATAGTATCTGCGGATATCGAACATACCAAACTTAAAAATTCTGCGTCCGGAACCAATCGTTACCCTTGGTTCAATTACGCCAAACAGCCGGCTGACAATTGCATATCCCAGCTCCCTAAGAAATACGACAGCAGGCAAAATAATAAATGCAGAAATGACTAATGAAAAGAGATCGGATATGCCAAACATATTGCTATCCCCTCCCAACGAATACTTGTAAGTTGATACCCCTCATTTATAAAACAAAACATAAGCAACCGTTCTGTTACCAACACTTACAATGTTTAGATTCCAGCCCTTATTACAGGAAAAACAATATATAAAAATAGTACATAGAGGCTCGAAAAACCATAGTTTCAATCTGACAGTCCCGCCTGTAATCCCCTTTTTCGGGCAAAGAAATAGGCCTATAAAAACACTTGATCTGAATAATTTCTTGCTCCCTATTATGAAAATTAACAATTAATTAACATTTAATACTTTTGAAAAAAGAAAAAACCGGGTAAGGATATGTTGTATTTAAAAACGAAAGGTGTGGAAGTGGAATGTCTGAAAAATTATTTACTGCGATTGCAACTGCTTCGGGGGGACGTGAAGGGAAAGTACAGTCGGATGATGGGGTAATTCAATTTGAAACAGCAATGCCAGGTACACCGAGAGCAGAAAAAATTGAGAATTCAACAAATCCGGAACAGCTATTTGCTGCAGGGTACGCTGCTTGTTTTGACAGTGCCCTTCAATTAACAGCAAGTAAAGCCCGTGTTAAATTCACGTCTGAAGTAACAGCTAATGTCAGCTTATTAAAAGATGAAAAAGACCAAGGATTTAAGCTTGGTGTTGTGCTTCAAGTGAAAGGGACAGATATTGAGCGTGAACAGTTGGAAGAACTTGTGCATAAAGCGCACGAAGTATGCCCGTATTCAAAAGCAACAAGAGGCAATATTGAAGTTTCACTTGAAGTAATTTAAGTGATCTGGACTAAATACACTCATTATAGGTATTTATAACTGATATTGATTAATCTAAATAATAATAAAGTAATATTTTTGGTGATTTTTAGAATATTTTGTTTAATTGTCAGTCAATCAGGGAACTTATCAATCGAGCTAAAAATTATTATTTCTTATAAAACCGTAAAATTCAACATCCTTAATCTCTCTTCTATTATTTGCTAGGTAGTGTGAGGATGTTTGAATTTATCGAGAATAAAGGACAGCTTAAGAAGTTATAAATACTACCTAGCTAATGAAGAGTAATTTATGAAAAGTTACCATCATTTCATTAAAATCAGCAAGACAGCAGTAAAGTTTTACAGCTATGATTCGCTGCTTAAGAACGAAAGGATGAGATTTCATTTGAGAAAGATATTATTTATTTCTGATCATGGCGACCCTTTAATTCCGCTTGGAAGTAAACAAGCAGGTGGACAAAACAACTATGTAAAACATCTGGCCCTACAGCTTGATGGACTTGGCTACAGTGTGGATATTGTTACACATTGGAGCGATGAACAAAAACCGGCTGTTGAACAGTTGGGTGAGCATAGTAAAGTATACCGTTTTGCAGGTGGTCATAAAGGCTTTGTTGATAAGCGAAAGATGTTTACTTTACTTCCTCGTTTATACGAAGAAATGACAGAAACCCTGGATATTAGCAGTTATGACGTTATTCATACTCATTACTGGCTATCAGGAGTACTTGCATATAATCTGCAGAAGGAATATTCATTCTTCTGGTGTCACACAAACCACTCCCTTGCAATTGCAAAAGAGCAAGGTACAGGCTTTATAGAAAATAAGCGTAAGCACTTTGAAAAGCTGATCATGGAACAAGCTGATGTAGTAATTGCTACTACGCCAAATGAGAAGCAACAGATCGAAGTTTTTACAAAGAAAAAAAGTACAGTTTCCGTTGTACCCGTAGGAGTTTCACCAGTGTATCTGGCTTCTACTGAAGAAGAGGAACAGTTTGCATTTCCATACTATTTTTATGCCGGCCGTTTAGAAACATCAAAAGGGATCTTTGATCTTTTAAAAGGTTTCAGACATATGCTGGAAACGGAGGAAGTTCCTCAAAATGTGAAGTTACTAATTGCAGGTGGCTGTGGGGATACGGTAGATGTAAAAAACTATCGCCCAAAAAGCGAACCGCTAAAAGAAGCGATTAAAGGAATGGAAGATCGTGTATTATTCCTTGGCCCCAAAAATGAAAAACAGTTAAAAAATCTTTATGGCGGTGCATTAGCCACTATTATGCCTTCCCATTATGAATCATTTGGTATGGTAGCTGCAGAAGCGCAGGCTTGTGGTTGTCCTGTAATTGCGACCCATGTCGGTGGACTGAAAAATGTCGTTAAATCCGGGGTGACAGGTCTTCATATTCCTAAGGCAAATGTGCAAAAAATAAGCGACAGCATGGCGTATTTCTTAAAGAGCTCGCCTAAACTATTAAAAATGCGTCGTGATGCAAAACAATATGCACTAAAAGAATTTAACTGGTCTCTTATTTCCCGCAAAGTAAAGGAGCTGTATGAACGAAAAAATGCTTACATTTCCTTACCTTAAACCTCGTGTTTTAGCAACAGATTTAGATAATACAATTGTTAGTGATAAGATTCCGCATACTGAACTGTGGGACACGCTGGCTCTTGAAAATACATCTCTTATATATATTACAGGAAGATATAAACAGTCCGCGATTGATTTAATCGAACGTGAACAACTGCCTAAACCGGACATTTTAATATGTGATGTTGGAGCTTCGATTTACCTTGGTCCCACATATGAGCTTGATCAGGAGTGGGCAGGCAACATTAAGCAGGAAGACTTCGAACAGGTTAAAACGATAGCTAAATCCATAGACATTGCCAGACAGCCAATAGATACACCTTGGCGACTGGCCTATTTTGCAAGTAAAATGCAAGTTCAAATACTTAACCAAGCAATCAAGCAAAATGATTTAGCGGTTGACCTTATTTTCAGCAGTGAAAGGGATGTAGATATCCTGCCTGCAAATATTAATAAAGGTGCTGCTCTTAAATATGTACTTAACAAATGTCAATATAATGGAGAAATTGTTGTAGCCGGGGATTCAGAAAATGATCTCAGTCTTTTCAAGCTCGGTTATCCTGCGATTGCTGTTGGAAATGCATGTGATGCTATATTAGCATTATCGGAAAATGAACATATCCATTATGCAAAGGGACATGCCTCTGCCGGTGTAAAAGAAATATGGGAAAAACTTTACACACCATTATCACAAAAGATTCAATAGGTTTTTACTAGACAATTATTTTCCCGATTTTACTTCCCTCTTTTGCATATTAATGCCTATTCTTAAAAAATTGTTTTTTAACAATAGGCAAGTAAATAGGTTATTCCGAATTCCCTTCATAAGTTAGTAGAGAACAACATGAAGGAAGGAGGATAAAATTGACTAATAGAAACTGGTTTAATTCATTTAATGATGAAAGAGGTCAATCGTTTTACAATAATGCTCAGCAATTGCCAATGCAAACATCACCAACACAATACGCATCACCGCAAATATCACCAACGAGACAATATGTTCAAAGAAATGTATCAAACACGGTGGTGCCACATGTGCATCCGTCCCACTTAACTACAGTCAACCAACATTATATTAACAACCAACACTATTTCCCTCATACACAATCTGTTGTGAATGAGTGTTTCGAAACTAATACGATGTGTGGAACACCGTTTAGACCGAATACTGGCGGATGTGGTTGTTCAAAACGAAGAGGCTGGTAAGTCATTCTTCAATCGTTGTGACTTATGTTAATAAAAAGATAATAGCACCATCCACTTAATGGATAGTGCTATTATTCATGGACAAGCCTTTAAAATTTCCATCTATATCTGTATATTTTTATGACTTTATCAATACATTGAAATAAAATAACTCGTATAAGGAGAAATTACTATTCCAAAAATCGCTTCAGTTAGTACTCATACACCGCCTTTCACATTAGCTCAGACAAATATTGAGCAATTGACGAAAGAGCTTTTCCAACATAAAATTCCGAAGTTAGAACGATTATTGAAAGTTTTTGAGAATGGTGAAATAAAAACACGGAATTTATGTGTTTCACCTGAATGGTACCGTGAAGAACATACATTTGAAGAGCGCAATGAGCTTTATATAAAACTGGCTACCGAATACAGTGTCGAAGTTATAAAAAAATGCTTATCAAACCGTTCCTTTTTACAACAGGACCTATCTACAGAAGATATTGATGCCATTATTTTCATCAGTAGTACAGGCATATCAACGCCAAGTATTGATGCCCGTGTTATGAATGTACTTCCTTTTTCCAATGAAGTGGTCAGAATTCCGATATGGGGGCTTGGCTGTGCAGGGGGAGCGGCAGGTATTAGCAGGGCGTATGACTATTGTAAAGCACATCCGGACGCCAAGGTACTTGTCGTTTGTGTTGAACTATGCAGTCTTACATTCCAGAAAGACGATTATTCTAAAAGTAACCTCGTTGGTACTTCCTTATTTGCTGATGGAGCGGCTTGTGCCCTTGTATGCGGCGATGATGTCAAGCTAGAGCAGAATGGGCCAATCCCATATATTAAGGGACGCGGCTCAAAGTGGATGCCGGACTCTGAAGATGTAATGGGTTGGGATGTAAAAAATAGCGGTTTGCATGTTGTATTTTCAAAGAGCATTCCGGTCATTATTTCTAAGTGGCTTGGACCGTTTATTCATGAATTTTTAAATAAGCACGATGTTTCACCTGAACAAATTGTAAATTTTGTAGCACATCCCGGGGGTAAAAAAGTGTTACAGGCTTACGAGGAAACGTTGAATTTAACAACGGAACACACAGATGTTTCACGTGAAATATTACAGAAAAATGGAAATATGTCTTCTCCGACAGTTCTGTATGTTTTGGAGCAATTTATGTTAAATGAAAAAAGAGCGGATACTCTAGGACTATTAGTTGCACTAGGGCCTGGCTTTAGTGGAGAAGTCGTATTGTTGGAATGGAGGGAGTAAGCTGGTTTTTTATATTGTACTAGCTTTTGTAATTATTCAAAGATTAGTTGAGCTGGTTGTAGCAAAAAGAAATGAAAAGTTAATGCTTGCTAAAGGAGCATACGAAGTAGGTGCTTCTCATTATCCATTCATGATTTTATTGCATACGAGCTTTTTCGTAAGCCTTCTTATTGAAGTAGTATTTTTCAGCGGACAATTTACACCCCATTATATTTGGCTCGTTTTATTTTTATTGCTGCAGATGTTAAGAGTATGGTGTCTAGTTTCACTAGGGTCTTTCTGGAATACGAAAATTATTATTTTACCGGGAGCGAATGTAGTTGCAAAGGGGCCATATTCTTTTATCCGTCATCCGAACTATTTGGTCGTATGTTTAGAAATTGCTATATTGCCACTAATGTTTCAGGCGTATTTTACAGCTATTTGTTTCACCATATTAAATTTTATGATCCTGTCTGTTCGCATTCCGATGGAGGAAAAAGCTCTGAAAGAAGGCACAGATTATACAACTTACTTAGAACGTAATAATGTAAAGCAATCGTAAATTAAAGCACGAACCCAATTAAACTGTTCCTCAACTGTTAGACACCTTTAATAGTTGGAGGGACAGTTTTTTATTTTTGGCAATCGGTCAAACAACCATTAATAATATGTATATTTTTTTAACTGGGGGGTATATACATACAGAATGACTTTACGAAGTTTAATTCTAATACTTTATCTACCAGGAGGGGTCTTTTTGAAAGCAGTAACGTATCAAGGTGCCAAAAAAGTAGAAGTAAAAGAAGTTCCGGATGCAAAAATTGAAAAGCCAGATGATATTATTGTACGCATTACCTCAACTGCCATTTGCGGATCGGATCTGCATATTTATCGTGGAGCTGTTCCGGCGCGAGAGGATTTTGTAATTGGACATGAGCCTATGGGGATTGTGGAAGAAGTAGGACCTGACGTAACAAAGGTTAAAAAAGGGGACCGTGTTGTTATTCCTTTTAACGTTGCTTGCGGCGAGTGTTTCTACTGTCAAAATCAGTTGGAAAGTCAATGTGATAATGCCAATGAAAATCCGGCACTTGATTCCGGCGCATATTTTGGATATACAGAGCGCTACGGTAACTTCCCGGGTGGGCAGGCAGAATATTTGCGTGTACCATACGGAAACTTCATACCATTTAAAGTACCTGACAACTGTGAACTGGAAGATGAGGCATTGCTATTTATATCTGATGTATTGCCTACAGCCTATTGGAGTGTGGAACATTCAGGTGTTAAAAAGGGCGATACGGTTATTGTATTAGGTTCTGGGCCAATCGGGTTAATGGTTCAGAAGTTTGCATGGATGAAAGGTGCGAAGCGTGTAATGGTAGTGGATCCTTTAAACTATCGTTTAGAGCATGCAAAACGTACAAATAATGTTGAAATCTTCAACTTCGATGATTTTGACGATGTAGGAAGTCATCTGCATGAGCTTACACATGGAGGAGCCGATGTAGTTATTGACTGTGTTGGTATGGATGGGAAAATGTCTCTTGTAGAAAAGGCACAGCAAAAGCTGAAACTTCAAGGGGGAACACTTAGTGCCATTGATGTTGGAATTAAGGCTGTCCGAAAATTCGGTACAATCCAGCTTACAGGTGTGTATGGTTCAAAATATAATATGTTCCCATTAGGCAATATTTTCGAACGTAATGTAACCGTGAAAACAGGACAAGCACCGGCAATTCATTACAGTCCGATGCTTTATGAAATGGTTGCTGAAGGGAAGATTGATCCAACAGAAATCATTACTCATAAAGTACCATTATCTGAGGCAAGTGAAGCATATAAGAAATTCCATGACCATGAAGATCAAAGCATTAAATTTATTTTAAAACCTTAATTCTCTTTTCAGTGAATTTAAATAGTAACATTCTCTATAACATCTAAAACATTGCAACGGTAATGTTTTAGATGTTTTTTATTGAAAATGATGTTTCCTGGAGATGCCTGCGTTTATACTTCCGTAGTATGATGGAAGTATGTTGGAAAAGGAGATGAATTTAAGTGAAGAAGTTTTATCAGATTGTTTTATTTACAATGCTAATCGCCATTTTAGCTGCATGCGGTAAGGAAACGGCGGACAATAAAGAGCAGGAAAGTACTGTGAATTATGCTGAGGAAGTCGCAGAAAATCCAATTGTTACGATTACAATGGAAAATGATGAAAAGATTGTTATTGAGCTTGAACCAAAAACAGCTCCAAATACAGTGGCCAATTTTATCACACTTGTGGAAGATGGATTTTATGATGGCCTGATTTTCCACCGTGTCATTCCAGGTTTTATGATACAAGGCGGGGATCCGGATGGGACAGGTATGGGTGGTCCTGATTATGCAATTAAAGGAGAATTTACATCAAACGGATTTGAAAATACATTAACACATGAGCGTGGTGTAATTTCAATGGCCCGTTCCCAAGATCCGGATTCGGCAGGCTCACAATTCTTTATCATGACGGAGCAGGCAACACATTTGGATGGTGACTATGCAGCATTCGGCAAGGTAATTGAAGGAATGGAAACGGTCGATGAGATTGTTTCTGCTGAACGCGGAGCTAATGATAGACCGATGGAAGATCAAAAGATGAAAACAGTTGAAGTAGACACGAAAGGCTTTGATTATCCGGAGCCTGTCGTTCAAAAATAATATGTAAGGGAGTAGCCGTAATGAATTATTCGGTTACTCCCTTTTTCCATCCTGCACCTTCCAGCAAACTATGTGATGGCATGGACAGCAATTGTTTTACGTCATAAGGGCCTTTCTTTTGTAAAAAAGCTTCAACTAACCGATAACCAGTACAATATCCAATCCAAGGGGGTAAATTTAATGCCGTGTCCCCGAATAAAAAAGCTTGATGTGCATGTAAACCCGGTACATGTAAAGCTTTGGTGAAATGAGTATCCCAATAACTTAATACTTCCTCCATAGAATACCGCTTCGTCCAGGAACTTAATGCATATTCTCCATACAAGCTTTCCACCGCATGCTCGGCAAGTCCTTCCATAAGCAATGAATCAAGCAATGTAGGGGGTTCTATTAAAAATCTGCGCCTGCAAATATGATGATATTCATGGGTAAGCAGGGCATGAAGTTCTTTTATTGTGACGCGGGGTGAAACATACAGACAAATACCATAAGGATAGGCAACACCATTTTTCACAAACCCGTTTTTTATCGGCAAAATCGCAACTGGTATATCAGGTCCATCCCATAAACGTATCAACTCTTCTAATAATCTTTTTGATATTTGCCAAACATCCAGTGTTAAGTGGAGCTCATCATGTTGAAGCAACCCTTGCTGTAAAAGTTCAAATTGAACGGCCTCTGGCGGAAATCGAGGGAAAATGGATTGGATGATCGGATAGGCTGCCAGTTCACGGTGTTCTGTTTTTTTAAATAATAATTTTGTATCAAGAATAGGCATGACATTCTCCTTTTTCTTAGTGTATGAACTAGACGATGCGCATGTATGTGCAAAAAGCTTGAACATATAGTAGAAAAACTTACAGAAAGGAGGAGAACTTATGAGTCACCAAGAGGCGTATGATTTGTGCTGCAAACATCACGGGAAACGTGTGAGAATAAATGATAATAAAGGAAATGTTCATGTTGGAAGAATTACAAAAGTAGACAATCGTATGGTTTGGATTATGCCTGATAGAGCGGGCTATGGAATTGGATTCTGGGGATTTGGTGGAGGATATGGAGCACCAGGATTTGGTTATGGCATTGCATTAGGAGCAATTACAGGCATTGCTTTAGCATCAATCTTTTTCTGGTAAAAATAAAAAGGCTGACACAAAAATTGTGCCAGCCTTTATGTTATTTATCATTTGTAAAGTAAATTCCGACTGTGCCGCGGCCGACATGCGCACCGATTACAGAGCCGATTGTTGTTGTTTCAATTGATTTAGGCTGAATCTTTTCTTCAATTGCAACTTTCACTTCATGCATCAGTTCCTCATCGTTACTATGAGAAATACCGACAATCTTATTCGTGAAGTCACCGCCACGTTCTTTCATAATATCTGTCATACGATTAATCGCTTTTTTGAATCCACGTGTTTTTTCTATTGGTACAAGCTTGCCATCATCCATATTTAAAATAGGCTTAATATTAAGCAATCCACCCATAAATGCGCTCGCTTTTGAAACACGGCCGCCTTTAGCTAAGTGGTTTAAATCGCCTACTGTAAATAAATGTTCCATTGAATTGGCCATTGCTGTCAATTTTTCAACAGCTTCATTAAATTCAATACCAAATTTATTTAAACGTACAGCTTCTTTTACTACTAAGCCTTGACCATAAGAAGCACATTTCGTATCAATAACTTCTAATTTCAAGTCCGGATAACTTTCCAATACTTGATTTTTTGCCAAAATAGCTGTTTGGCATGTACCAGACAATTCAGATGAAAAGGCAATATAAACTCCCTCTTCTCCGGATTTTGCTAATTCTTCGAAAGCGTTAATAAATACTTCTAATGAAACTTGTGATGTTTTAAGTTGCTCACCTTCAGCAATTGCCGCATATACCTGGTCAGTTGTGATGCCAACAATGTCATCATACTCTACACCTTTCACTAATACGCGTAACGGAAAAAGATGCACTTCTTCAGTATCAAAAAATGATTTCGGTAAGTCAGAACCACTGTCCGTAAATATTTTCATAAACATCCCCCTTATCTCACTCTGATTGATTTTAGTTTTAAATTAAATTATGAACTATTTACATTTGTCATGTATTTCTTATGAAAACTGTACTTATTATATAGTTTATGCAAAGAGCGATGCCTACTATTCTTACAAAATATTGCCGATATTTCAAGTTGATCTTAATAGAAATTCCATTAAATGAAAAGTATAGTCTTCTCATTGTAGCATAACTTAAAATAGACAAAATAGTTAGAAAAAAGTTGTTGGAAAATAAAGAAAACATAAATAAATGATTTTTGAGCTTCTACAAAATATGCTTAAAAATGTTTTACCTTTTCTCGCAAAAGACAACCTTTTCACTTGCTGGGCATGTCGCAGTTTGTATATATTTTAATCTTTTCACAATTGTGTTACACTACAATAAGGTAATAAATGATATAGAATCAATGGAATCGTCTCCTATATAGGGTTGTCGATAATAGAATAGAGCGCTTACATTATTCTAAAAATCTTAATATATATGTAAGGGAAGGTAAAAATGAGTAACAAGCATATCAAATCAGACGTTATCTTAATTGGTGCCGGAATTATGAGTGCTACTTTAGGTACAATGCTTAAAGAATTAGCACCGGATTGGAAGATCAAAGTATTTGAGAACTTAGCTAAAGCTGGTGAAGAAAGCTCTCACGAATTAAACAATGCCGGAACTGGGCATGCCGCTTTATGTGAGCTTAACTACACAAGCGAGAAGAAAGACGGAACAATCGATATCACTAAAGCGATTAACGTTAACACACAATTCCAAGATTCACTACAATTTTGGACTCACTTAGTTAACACAAAGCAAATCGAGAAACCGGAAGAATTCATTATGCCATTGCCACATATGAGTATGGTACAAGGTGCTAGCAATGTTGAGTACCTTAAAAAGCGTCATGCAGCAATGACAGCGAATCCATTATTCGAAGGTATGGAATTCTCAGATGATCCTGAAACACTAAAACAATGGATCCCTTTAATTATGAACGAACGTACATCAACTGAACCAATTGCTGTAACTAAAATTGATTCTGGTACGGATGTTAACTTTGGGGCGTTAACTCGTACGTTAATCTCGAACTTACAAAAGCAAGATGTAGATGTAAACTACAACCATAATGTTTTAGATGTAAAACGTTTAAAAGATGGTTCTTGGGAAGTAAAAGTTCACAACAAAGAAAACAGCAAAGTTGAATACCACACTGCGAAGTTTGTATTCCTTGGTGCTGGTGGTGGTAGCCTTGAGTTACTACAAAAATCTGGTATCCCTGAATCAAAACATATCGGTGGATTCCCGATCTCTGGTTTATTCTTAGTTTGTAACAATGAAGAAGTTGTTAACCAACACCATGCAAAAGTATACGGTAAAGCAGCGGTTGGTGCGCCACCGATGTCTGTACCACATTTAGATACTCGTTATATCGATGGTAAAAAATCATTATTATTCGGACCATTTGCAGGCTTCTCTCCGAAGTTCTTAAAAACAGGTTCAAATATGGATTTATTTGCTTCAATCAAACCACATAACTTAATGACACTACTTGCTTGTGGTGTGAAAGAAATGTCGTTGAGCAAATATTTAGTTTCTCAATTAGTTCTTTCGAAAGAAGCACGTATGAACGAGTTACGTCAATTCATTCCTACTGCTAAGTCAGAGGACTGGGAAATCAGTGTTGCTGGCCAACGTGTTCAGGTTATTAAAGACACTGACGCTGGTAAAGGTACATTACAATTCGGTACTGAAGTTGTAACTGCACACGACGGTTCAATTGCAGCATTATTAGGTGCATCTCCAGGTGCTTCTACAGCTGTATCTGTTATGTTAAAAGTGATCAACCAATGCTTCCCAGAAGAAATGAAAGCATGGGAGCCTAAGATTAAGGAAATGATTCCATCTTACGGTGAAAACTTAGTCGAAAATACAGAACTTCTTAAAGAAGTACATGAAACAACAACGAAAGCTTTAGGTTTAAACAAAGCATAATTGTTAATAGGAAGAACCTTTAATCATTGTCGGATTAAAGGTTCTTTTTTTAATGAAGAAATTACGCTATAGTAAATTTGTAGAAAAGAAGGAGGGATACGATGTATAAATTAGATTATGCTTCACCAATAGGTATTATTGAAATTTCAAGCACCGAATATTTTATAACATCGGTATTATTTGCAGAACGAGAAGAAATGCTCAACCTCCCGACTGATGATACCCCTCAGCATTTATTGGACTGCTATACAGAACTGGATGAATATTTTAAAGGCCAGCGCAAAGACTTTTCGGTACTTTATAAATTACAGGGAACAATGTTTCAAACGTCAGTATGGCAAGCATTAACTACTGTTCCATACGGAAATACCGCATCCTATAAAGAAATTGCTCTAAAGATTGAAAATGAAAAAGCAGTTCGGGCAGTTGGGATGACAAACAGTAAAAATGTAATAAGTATTATTGTCCCTTGCCACCGGGTTATCGGGCAAAACGGGAAACTTACAGGATATGCAGGCGGTTTATGGAGAAAGCAATGGCTGCTTGAACATGAGCTAAAATACAGCTTTAATTTAAATTAATGTTATAGTAACATAAAATTTCAACTTATTTGTGAGGTGAACGAATGAACGAACAGCAATATGATCATATGCTAAATATTCAAACAACCGGTTATCAATACGGTTTTCCAAAACTAGCAAAATACCATCGCTATGAACCAACACCTTACAGCGGGCTTGAACAATTATTCGAATGCTACGAGTTACCGGATAATGCACGTTTTCTGGATATCGGATGCGGCAAAGGGCGAGTTCCTATTTATATATATCATCGCTTCCATATTCCCGTTATCGGTATTGAAATGGATCAGAAGTTTTTTACGGAAGCCGAGCATAATGCAGAACAATACTTAAGAAAGGTAAAGAAGAAGCAAGCACCGATCCGATTTTTGAATATCATTGCCGAAACATATGAAATTACGAAGCACGATAATGTCTTTTTCTTCTTTAACCCCTTCTCAATCCATGTATTTCGTGAGTTTATGAAACATGTTATGGACTCAATCCTTGTTAATCCCCGATTGGTAGATATTATTTTATATTATCCATCTCCTGAATATATGGATTATCTGCAACAAGAGCAGTCACTTCAATGCTATTTAGATATAAAATTACGCCATGAAAAAAATGAAAATGAACGTATCGTCGTTTTTCGGATCCCGGAAAAATAAACGGCGATCTTTTTATTACCAGAAACTATTAGACTGTAAATTTTGAATACATAAAATAAACAGAATAATCGTACTAGACTAATAATTGCTATTCGTTTACAATACAGAAGTTGGAATAATTGTTTATATTATTCTCGTAAATTTTATTCTGAATATTTAAAATTTAGATTGTACGAACGTGGGGTATTGGTTATAATTATCAGAAATATCAAACATTTGGAGTATGACTAAGGGGGAAATGATGATGACAAATCACAAAAAGACAAAAAAGTATGGTTCATTATTCATGGCAACAGCATTATTAACAGGGGTATTAGCTGGATGCGGTGATGATACCTCTAGTTCTTCAGGATCAGGTGGTGGCGGCAATGCAGCTGGCGACACAATTAAAATCGGAGCAAACTTAGAATTATCAGGTGCTGTAGCTTCTTACGGATCATCGATTAATGATGGTGCAAAATTAGCGATTGAAGAAATTAATGCAGCAGGCGGTATAGATGGTAAAAAACTGGAGTATATTCCAGTCGACAATAAATCAGAAACAGCTGAGGCAACTTCTGCTGCGATGAAATTGGCAGAACAGGAAAAGGTAGTGGCAATGTTGGCGCCGGCTACTTCAGGTAACTCGGTTGCAACAGTACAAATTGCAGCACAGCATAAAGTTCCAATGGTTACAGGCTCAGGTACTGCGCCAAATGTAACGGTAAATGATGACGGTTCAATTAATGAATATGCATTCCGTACATGTTTCATCGATCCATTCCAAGGGACGGTAGCAGCAAACTTCGCGACTAATGAACTAGAAGCGAAAAACGTAGCGATTTTCGCGGATAACGCTTCAGATTATGCAAAAGGTTTAGCGGCATCATTCAAAGAGACGATTTCTGCAAATGGTGGAACAGTAGTCGCTGAAGAGGCGTATGTTGCAAAGGACGTAGACTTTAAATCTCAATTAACAAACATTAAAGGGAAAAATCCTGATTTCATTTTCATCCCTGGATACTATGAAGAAGTAGGGATTATCGTAAAACAAGCCCGTGAATTAGGTATTACCGTTCCGTTAATGGGTGCTGACGGTTGGGATTCGCCAACATTAATCGAATTAGCTGGTGCTGACGCATTAAATAATACGTTTATTACGAATCACTACTCATCTGAAGATCCGGATTCAAAAATTCAGGACTTCGTTAAAGCATTTAATGATGAGTACAGCCAATCACCAAATGCTTTCCATGCATTAGGCTATGATTCTATTTACTTTATCGTAGATGCAATCAAACGTGTAGATGGAGACATTACAGGTGAAGCGATTCAGAAGCAGCTTGCAGCAACGAAAGATTTAAGCTTAGTAACAGGTACTTTCACAGTTGACGAAAACCACAACCCAGTAAAATCAGCAACAGTTCTAGAATTCGTAGACGGCAAACAACAGTTCAACTCTAAAGTTAATCCTTAATTTTTTACGAGTAAGGGGGGCGGAACTAGCCTCCCTTTTTTTTCATACATTAATAGAGAAAAAAGGAGTGAACTGTATGGAATGGATCCAACAATTAGTGAATGGTATTTCGCTAGGTAGTATTTATGCTCTAATCGCACTAGGCTATACGATGGTATACGGAATTATTAAGCTCATCAATTTTGCCCACGGTGACGTTTTCATGCTTGGTGCTTTTATCGGCTTTTATGCCATTGCACGTTGGGAAATGAATGTCTTTTTAGCACTTATTCTTGCAATGATATTATGTGCTGTCATCGGTGTAATTATAGAGCGTGTCGCTTATAAACGACTGCGTAACGCAACCCGAATCGCAGCTCTTATTACGGCAATCGGTGTCTCACTGTTAATCGAGTATACGGTAATTTTCTTTAGAGGTCCTTCTCCAGAGGCGTATCCGACAGTATTTGCAACGAAGAACATTGAAATTTTCGGTGCACAGATCAGTACGCTGGCAATTTTTATTTTATCGGTTTCGATTTTCTTAATGATCTTATTACAATTCATTGTTCATAAAACAAAAATCGGTAAGGCGATGCGCGCCGTTTCCCATGATGCAGATGCAGCTCGCTTAATGGGCATTAACGTAGATAATACGATTTCAGCGACATTTGCAATTGGTTCTGCATTGGCAGGAGCTGCAGGCGTAATTTTTGGTATTTACTACACACGTATCGATCCGCTAATGGGGATTATGCCCGGTATTAAAGCTTTCATTGCAGCTGTTTTAGGTGGTATTGGCATTATTCCTGGGGCAATGGTAGGCGGTCTTGTACTAGGGGTTGTTGAAACAGTTGTTTCGGCGCTCGGATATTCATTATGGCGAGATGCAGCCGCATTTGTCATTCTGATTTTAATTCTAATATTACGTCCAGCGGGTATTTTCGGTAAAAATACGCGCGAGAAAGTGTAGGTGAACAGCATGAAAAAATCGAAAATCTTTTGGGGTTATGCCGTCCTAGCACTTGTGATTTATGCAGTTGTACAATTAATGATTTCCAACGGTGTCATCCAGTTCTACTATCAAAATATGTTCATCGCAATGTGTATCAATGTTATTTTAGCGGTAAGTTTACACGTCATTATCGGGGTTACAGGTCAGTTTTCGATAGGGCATGCAGGTTTCCTGGCTGTCGGAGCTTACATATCGGCTATTTGTACAATGAAATTTGGCATGCCATTTATTACAGCCATTTTAATCGGTGCTATTGTGGCAGCACTTGCCGGATTACTTGTAGGTATTCCATCGCTTCGTTTAAAAGGCGACTACCTGGCGATTGCAACGCTTGGGTTTGCTGAAATCATCCGTATTGTATTTGTAAATACAGATTATGTAGGTGGTGCAGCAGGCTTGCAAGTTGCCCATCAGTCTACATGGACATATGCCTTTTTCGCGACATTCATTACGATACTCGTCATCTCCAACTTTACGAATTCACGCCATGGTCGTGCGTGTATCTCGATACGGGAAGACGAAATTGCCGCAGACGCAATGGGAATCAACACAACGTATTACAAAGTTGTCGCATTTGCAATCGGTTCGTTCTTCGCCGGAGTGGCAGGTGCCATCTATGCTCACAACTATTATATTATCCAGCCGACTGCGTTCGGGTTTTTAAAATCATTTGATATTTTAATATTCGTTGTATTGGGTGGTTTGGGAAGTTTATCCGGTTCTGTTATAGCAGCAATCTTACTGACTTTCGTTTCTACGTATTTACAGGACTTCCCGGAAACGAGGATGATTATTTACTCACTGATTTTAATTTTAGTTATGCTTTATCGCCCAACAGGCTTATTAGGCTCAAAAGAGATCACAGCATACTTAAAATTTGGTAAAAAAGGAGGTTCACGCGTATGAGCAGTGCACTTCTAAAAGTAGAAAATTTGGGTATTCAGTTTGGCGGTTTAAAAGCTGTTCAAAATGTAGAAATGCATATGAATCAAGGAGAGTTGATAGGTTTAATCGGTCCGAATGGTGCAGGGAAAACAACAACGTTTAATATGCTGACGGGTGTATATGCACCTACGGAAGGCACGATTCTATTCAATGGAAAGTCAATAGGCGGCTTGGACCCATTTAAAGTAACACGACAAGGGATTAGCCGGACATTCCAGAATATCCGCCTGTTTAAAGAGTTATCGGTACTGGATAATGTAAAAGTCGCAAACCATGGTTTGGCAAAACATAATTTAGTTTCGAGCATATTCCGTTTACCTAGTCATTTTAGTGGCGAAGAGAAAATGGAACAGGAATCCTTGGCATTTTTGAAAATATTCGGGCTTGATGTATACCGGGATGAGCTTGCGAAAAACTTGCCTTACGGAATGCAGCGTCGTCTGGAAATCGCACGGGCATTGGCCGCTGCACCAAAGCTATTATTGCTGGATGAGCCTGCAGCCGGAATGAATGCAAAGGAAACACACGATTTAATGGACCTTATCGCCTTCATTCGTAAAGAATTTGATTTAACGATTTTATTGATCGAACATGATATGAACTTAGTTATGGGGATTTGCGAACGGATTTACGTGCTTGATCACGGACAATTGATTGCTGATGGGACACCTGATGAAATACGTTCAAACCCGAAAGTTATTGAAGCGTACTTAGGTGAGGAGGTTACAGAATAATATGCTAATAATCAATGATATCGATGTCTTCTATGGTAATATCCAAGCATTGAAAGGAATCTCCCTCGAAGTAAAAGAAGGTGAAATAGTCACACTGATCGGTGCCAATGGGGCAGGGAAAAGTACATTGCTCAAAACGATTTCAGGTTTACTGAAACCTAAGCGCGGCTCGATTGAATATTTAGGTGCGGCAATTGATGGAAAGCCGGCACAGTCCATTGTGAAGGCAGGAATTTCCCATGTACCGGAAGGCCGTCGTGTATTCTCGAATATGACAGTGGAAGAAAATCTGGAATTGGGTGCCTATTTACGAAGTGACAGAGAGGCTATAAAGAAAGATTTAAACCATGTATTTGAGTTATTCCCTCGTCTGTTAGAACGACGCAAGCAGCTTTCAGGAACGTTATCAGGCGGTGAACAGCAAATGCTTGCGATGGGCCGGGCTCTAATGGCTAAGCCGAAGCTGATCATTATGGATGAGCCATCAATGGGTCTTGCACCGCTCATGGTAAAAAATATCTTCAACATTATAGAAATGGTCAACAAGGAAGGTGTGACGGTACTCCTTGTGGAGCAAAACGCACATATGGCGTTATCTGTTGCCCACCGCGCCTATGTTTTGGAAACAGGCAAAATCGTTCTGACAGGTTCAGCAAAAGAACTGCAGGAAAGCGATGAAGTAAGAGCCGCTTATTTAGGCGGATTATAAAATGAAAACAAGTCCGCTACTTTCAAAACGAAAATAGCGGACTTATTTTATTTAGACTCTTTCAAAGGCTACCAAACGATCGTATCCTCTTCCGGATATTTAAATGTAAGCTCCACTTCATGGTATGATTGCTTTGAAATGCTTGTCACCCCTAAAAGCTGCTGAACAAGTACTTTATACGTCTCATCCTCTGCCAGAAAGCGAAAAGCAAACGATGCAATATGTGCTGCACGCTCCTCTTTGGATAATGATAAATACTCCAAATTTAAAATATCAACATACTGCGTTGCATACTGATGGAACAAAGGAGATTTTGTATGAAGCCTCGTTAAAAATGCCACGTAATGTTCCTTGGTCATGAAAGAGGCAATCGCATCAGCAACGAGTGCCTGAAATTTACGGACCGATGTCACCGCGATGCTCCATTCCGAATTATTTATCGTTTTTTTATAAAGTGAAATAAAATCATTTAATGCCAGTGCTGCAAAAATAAGTTCAGGTAATAAAAAGTTGCCCCCGTAATAAATATTTCGCTCTGGAATAATGGCATTCATTTTCTTTTTCGTCTCTTTATTCATACCATTCGGCACAAAATCGATAAGGTGTTCGCCTTTGGAAGCCTGGCGCAATTTTAAGCAAAACGATAATAGGCGTTGTCTTACTCCCTCATAATGAAAGTAGCGCTTTTCTTCCCCGATCACTTCATAAATCGCCTGAATAATATCATCTAAATCCCAATAGTCTCCACTTACCGTTAATCCTGTTAAGTTTTCGGTTGGTTTAATTGTCAGCATGATGATACCCCCTTTGCATATAAAGGAATGTTCGAAACATAAAAAGTCCTTACTGCTTTGGTGTGTAGTTCAGTAACTGGAACAGTTCATTTCGTTCTTTATCTGTAAGGTCACGCCACTGTCCGACTTTTAAATTGCCGATATGAATATTCATAATACGAATGCGCTGTAATCGCTGTACAGAATAGCCGAGAGCAGAACACATGCGGCGAATTTGACGATTTAACCCTTGCTCTAAAATAATTTTAAATACTTTCGAGGAAATCTTTTCTACTTTGCAAGGTAATGTCGTTGTATCTAAAATTTCCACACCCGAGCTCATATCACGGATAAACTGATCGGTAATCGGCTTGTCCACCTGTACAACATATTCCTTTTCATGATGATTTTCTGCCCGTAAGATTTCATTGACGATATCACCGTCATTTGTAAGAAGCAGTAAGCCTTCTGAATCTTTATCCAGGCGTCCGATATGGAAAATACGCAGAGGGTGGTTTACAAAATCCACGACATTTCCTTCGATATGTTTTTCAGTTGTACTTGTAATTCCAACAGGCTTGTTCAGTACGATATAGACTAATTCTTCCTGTCTTTTTACAGGCTTGCCGTCAACTAATACTTCATCGCCTGTTTCAACTTGGCTGCCGTTTGTCGCCACAACCCCATTGATTTTTACACGGCCGTCTTCTACCCATTTATCTGCACCGCGACGGGACACGATACCTGTTTCTGCTAAAAATTTATTGATTCTCATAATTTTTTCACCTACTAATAGAATATCTTCAGTATACATGAATATAACTTTAATTTTGTATTACTTCATTTAAAATGACACTTGTTTCAATAGCGAACAAACCTATCTTTACTGGAATTTACCCGTTTTATACATTTTTATAATAGTATTCTCTCTTTTCAGTATAACAGAGTGGCGAATAATAAAATAATCAGAAAATTGTAGTTTAATATTTGAAATGATCCCACTTTTCTGACAATATAGTAGATGAAGATACCTCTCACAGAAGAGTGAGCTTTACAGCATGGATTTCAGCATAACCTTTTTATGAGAAGGTATGATCACCATAATTTGTGCAAAGGGGAGAGATTTCAATGGCAGCAGTGTATCAAAATCCAAACACGGATGGCGCATTAGTAAATTTCAAGGAGCGTTACGACAACTTTATCGGCGGTAAATGGACACCGCCAGTAAAAGGGGAGTACTTCGACAATATTACTCCTGTAACGGGTAAAGTATTTACCAAAGTGGCGCGCTCTACGGAAGAGGATATCGAGCTTGCTTTAGATGCAGCACATGCAGCAAAAGATGCGTGGGGTAAGACATCAGCAACTGAGCGCTCGAATATTTTACTTAAAATTGCAGATCGTATGGAACAGAATTTAGAAATGCTGGCCGTTGCAGAAACATGGGATAACGGTAAGGCAGTACGTGAAACATTGAATGCAGATTTACCTTTGGGCATTGACCACTTCCGCTATTTTGCGGGTGCTTTACGCGCACAGGAAGGGTCTCTTAGTCAGATTGATGAAAATACAGTGGCCTACCACTTCCATGAGCCGATTGGTGTCGTTGGACAAATTATTCCATGGAACTTCCCGTTATTGATGGCTGTCTGGAAATTGGCACCTGCATTAGCTGCAGGGAACTGTGTAGTATTAAAACCGGCTGAGCAAACACCGGCGTCCATTTTAGTACTTGTTGAGCTGATTGAAGATTTACTTCCGCCAGGTGTGCTGAATGTTGTGAATGGCTTCGGTCTGGAAGCAGGTAAGCCGTTAGCTTCAAACCCGCGCATTGGTAAAATAGCGTTTACCGGTGAGACGACGACAGGTCGCCTTATTATGCAATATGCATCACAAAATCTAATTCCGGTTACTCTGGAATTGGGCGGTAAATCACCGAACATTTTCTTTGAGGACATTATGGATGCAGACGATGCATTTTTGGATAAAGCGGTGGAAGGCTTTGTATTATTCGCTTTAAACCAAGGTGAAGTATGTACATGTCCTTCTCGTGCACTTATTCAGGAGTCGATTTATGAGAAATTTATGGAGCGCGTATTAAAGCGTGTAGAAGCAATTAAAACAGGTAACCCTTTAGATACAGATACAATGATGGGTGCACAAGCATCATCAGAACAAATGGAAAAAATCCAATCTTATTTACAAATCGGTAAAGAAGAAGGGGCAGAATGCTTAATCGGCGGCGAGAAAAATGATTTAGGCGGCGATTTCGCAGACGGCTACTATATTAAACCGACTGTATTTAAAGGTCACAATAAAATGCGTATTTTCCAAGAGGAAATTTTCGGTCCGGTTGTCGCTGTTACAACATTCAAAACGAAAGAAGAAGCTTTGGAAATCGCAAATGATACATTATACGGATTGGGATCAGGTGTTTGGACACGTGATATGAATACAGCTTACCGCTTCGGCCGTGGTATTCAGGCAGGACGTGTATGGACAAACTGCTACCATGCATATCCGGCACATGCTGCATTCGGCGGCTACAAGATGAGTGGTATTGGACGCGAAACACATAAAATGATGTTAAGCCACTACCAGCAAACGAAAAACCTTTTAGTAAGCTATGATGAAAACCGCCTAGGCTTCTTCTAAGAGAGGGGGTGCGAAATTTGGTTGAACGCGTTATTGCAACCGATGCAGCACTACAATTAATCGAGAAGTTGAAAGAACGTCACGGACCGATTATGTTCCATCAATCCGGGGGGTGCTGTGATGGTTCGTCCCCAATGTGTTATCCGGATGGCGATTTAATTATCGGCAACCAGGATATATTGCTTGGTCATATTGGCGGCAGTCCGTTTTATATGCACAAAAACCAATACGATTATTGGAAGCATACACAGATTATTATTGATGTCGTCGATGGACGCGGTGGAATGTTTTCGTTGGAAGGCGTGGAAGGGAAGCGCTTTTTATCTAGATCACGGGCCTTCTCAAAAGAAGAGCTTGATGAGCTTCAAGTATAATGGTGGGAAAGGGAATGCTGTTGCGACAATCAGCATTCCCTTTTTCTATTGGACATAAGCAAAATTTTTTCACTTCAAAATTTTAGGCGTATAATCATAAGTAGGAGTGTGAACTGATGGATCAAACAGCTTTTATACAATTACTTAAAAACAATAATGAGCGGATGGAGCTATTTTTCGGGTCAGATGTCCAAAGCAATGCCCGCATACCGCTAGCGGTACAATTTACATTTTCACGTGAAACATTCAATGGTCCTTTATTTGAGAAAAATGTAAAAGGTATACATAGCCAAAAATCGAAGCAATCATTTTTCGAGTTTTTCTCTACACCATCAAATAAATCGGTATTAACGTATAAAATGTTAGGACATTTCGTATTGCATCCGCAGCCTGAACAGGAGCTTCACCGAGTAAGGTCCAATGAAAAGGCATTATTGAGTGCAGGGTTTAAAAGCAGCGGCTATCTACACATTGCAGCCCTTTTTTTAACGGACGAAGCACATGCGAAAAGAGCAAAAATTTTACATGACGAAATGAAAAAGCATCATTACTTCCTCACGGGAAAAGATGATATCCCCTACGCGGTTTTACTGACAAAGAAGCAAAGTAATCCAGTTAATCTTGCCGACACAATGCGGAAATACTATGATGCATTGCACAGCGCAGGATTTAAAAACGGTGATGCCCTGCAGGCAATGACTCAGCTATTGTCATTGTATGATGAAGAATTTCAGCCTGTATTGACTGAATATGTAGTTGCGATGAGGCAGTCATTTATAAATAGTGGTGTGAAAGTGAAGAAAAGATTTTATCCGTATATAGCGTTGCTTGCTGTAGCAGGCGCTACATCAGAAGTTGTCGACGAAATTGTAGAAATGGAAAGGATGCTCGCCAAACTTTCGATGTTTATGGGGATGCAACCGTATGCTTTAATGGTCGCTGTACAATTTGTGCTGAAAAATTTGATTGAAAATGATACATTATCTGATTTCAACGATAGTTTATTATTTATGCAGGCTCTTACAATGAGCGATTATATAGGCGATTTACCATTTCTATTGGCAATCGATATTCTCGATATAATTTTTTAAATTGGGTAAACAATAGTGAGGAGTGATTTAAATGAAACAGACTAAATTATGGATTAATGGCAAATGGGAAAGTACAAAAGAAACAACAGAGTTAAAAGCACCTTACACGGGAGAAGTGCTTGCAAATGTGGCAAAAGCTACAGCAGCGGATGTGGAGCGTGCGATTGAAGGTGCCCATCAAACATTCCAGTCATTCAAAAAAACGACTGCTTATGAACGTGCGGAAATTCTATATAAAGTTGTAACGATCATGCGTGAACGTAAACAGGAACTTGCAAAAATATTGGCGGATGAAGCGGCTAAACCGATTTCAGCAGGTATTGCCGAATTGGACCGTACGATTGCAACATATCAGTTCGCTGCCGAAGCGGCAAAACAAAGTACGGGCGAAACGATTCCGATGGATGCAGCACCTGGCGTTAAAGACAGAATCGGTTATACAAAACGGGTTCCATTAGGTGTAGTATCTGCAATTACACCGTTTAATTTTCCTTTTAATCTTGTAGCTCATAAATTAGGTCCAGCCTTTGCTGTAGGGAATACAGTTGTATTAAAGCCTGCCTCTCAAACGCCGTTAAGTTCTCTTGTAATGGCTGAAATTTTCAAAGAAGCAGGTTTACCGGATGGCGCATTGCAAATTGTGACAGGCAGCGGCGGCGAATTGAGCGAAACACTTGTAACACATCCACTTGTAAAAAAAGTGACATTTACAGGTAGTGGTGCGGTCGGACTGAAAATTAAAGAAAAAGTCGGCCTCCGAAAAATTACACTGGAGCTTGGTTCAAATGCGGCGCTCATCGTAGAACCTTCAACACCGCTTGAAAAAATTATGAAGCGCGGTGTAGGCGGAGCATTTGGGTTTGCCGGACAAGTATGTATTTCATTGCAACGCATTTATGTTCATAGTTCGATTTATGAGAAGTTCACAAAATTATTTGTTGAAGAGACAAAGAAACTAGTTGTCGGAGATCCGCATGATGAAAAAACAGATGTAAGTGCAATGATCCATCCTGATGAGGTTGGCCGTATAAAAAACTGGATTGAAGAGGCGAAACAGCATGGGGCAACCGTTGCAGCAGGAGCTGAATTTACAGAGCGCACATGCTCGCCAACTGTCATGACGAATGTGAAGCCTGATATGAAAATTGTTTGTGAAGAGACGTTTGCACCGATTGTATCCATTGTACCTTATGAGACATTGGACGAAGCGATTGACCTTGTCAACGGATCAGAACTTGCACTAAATGCAGGGATTTACACAAATGTGTTAACCGATGCGATGAAAGCTGCCGAAGAGATTGAAGCAGGTGCAGTCATCATTAATGATATTCCGACATTCCGTACAGATAATATGCCGTATGGAGGCGTCAAAATGAGCGGCTACGGTAAAGAAGGCATTAAGTATGCTGTGGAAGAAATGACCGATTTAAAATTTATTACAATGAAGTTGAATTATGAATAGTTTGGACTAGCACTTCCATCTTCTGAATAGTAACATGGAGTGTAGTTCAGAAAGGAGGAAGGTTATGAAAAATACTCTGCCGATGAGCTTTTCAAAATCTATCCAGACACGATTAGTACTACCTCCTGATACAAATCATCATCAGTCGATATTCGGAGGAAAAGTGTTAGCATATATTGATGAAATTGCAGCGATTGCAGCGATGAAACATTGCCAAGGCGAAGTCGTTACTGCTTCTTTTGACTCAGTAGATTTCGTATCCTCTGCCTATGCAGGTGATATGATTGAGTTGGAAGCTGTTGTTTCCGGGACAGGCCGTACTTCAATGGAAGTATATGTACGGGTTGTATCAAGAAATATTAAAACAGGTGCAAAGAAATTAACGACGGAATCTTTCGTAACGATGGTTGCGATTGACGAAAACGGCAAGCCGAAAGAAGTGCCGGGTGTTGAACCGGAGACAGATTTCGAACGCCATTTATTTGAAACAGGTCCGATTCGTCAGGAGCATCGAAAACAAAAGCGAGCATTATCAAAAAAACGCCGTGCATAATAAAAGGGATACCAAATGCAAATAACATTTGGTATCCCTTTAGTATTTAAATAAAATTAATCATGCAGCTCCTGAACAATATGGAGCAATGAATCCGATGAAGTTAATACATTGTTTGTCGTATGTGTTAAACCGGTAATAACAGACGAAATGGCATGAATGTCTTCATTTGTATTTTCATATTGCGTTTTGATACCATGTACGGCTTCTGTGATGGATGTAAAGGAATCCGCCAAGCTTTTTTGCGTATCCACACTCATTTTTACTTGTTCATCAACACTTGATACAGAGTCAGACATTTGTGAAATACTCAGTTCCGTTTCTTTAATTAAATGGGAAACATTCTGTACCGCATTTTTAGTTTCCTCAGCAAGCTTTCGAACTTCATCAGCTACTACGGCAAATCCTTTTCCGTGTTCACCTGCACGTGCTGCTTCAATAGATGCATTTAATGCAAGCAAGTTTGTCTGATCGGCAATTCCAGTTACTAATCCAACAATCTCGGCAATTTTTTTAGATGATTGACGCAGTTTAACCATTGATGATTCAAGTGTATCCACACGATCTAAAATGTTTGTCATAATAGCTGTTTGGTTAATTAAATAGGTAGTACCTGTCGTTGATTTATTTTCTGTTTCCGCAACTAAATTTAAGCCTTGAGTTGTATTCGAAGCAATTTCTTCAGATTGACTCGCGATTTCCTGTAACGAGGCATTTGTCTGATCACTAATATGCGTTAATTCTTGTGCTGTTTGTTGAATTCGCTCAACAATTCGGGATTTCATTTCCAGACTTTCAGTACGAATGCGCTGTTCTTCTTTTTCATAGGCTTCAATTACAAGCTGCTGCTCGAGGTTGATCAGCTTTGAAAAGGCATCTATAGCTTTAGCCATTTCTCCATTCGACATTTCAATTTTACTGATAAAGTCGATAAATGTTGTCATTAGCGATTGGAATGATGCAATATACCACTTTGATTGCAGGCCGATTTTGACATGGACATGCGCAATCGTTTGTCGTTCCTCTATATATTTAGAATCGATATTACAGTTGAACATCGCTTCTAAATGCTTTGTTAAAGTACCTTTAAGCCGCTCCATTCGAGCTGAGCTTCCTATAATATCTACGAGTTCAGGACTTAAGCTGATTGCACCGTAAAACTTTTCCACCATAACCGGAACTACCTGTTGTGCAAAAGGCTCCAGCTGTTTAATCACGGCTAAATCCTCTTTCGTTAATTTTAGTAATTGAAGCTGTTTATATAAGTTAGGATAGTTTGAAACATCCAAATTTACCTGCTGACTGTACTCAGCTGTATCAAAAAATGGCTTGTTTGAAACTTTTGTTGCTCTTGAAAACAGAATACCCATGTTCTTCCTCGTTTCGTGTATTTATTAAATAATACTATTTTACTGTTTATATCGGTTAGTATCAGTAATATTTCTATAAAGAATTAAAATTTACAGTAATTTGTATTTAAGGTAAGATAATAACTATTAAAATAGATGCAGTAAATAGTGAAAGGCGTTGTAAAGATGAAGTTTCATAAAGGGCGTTTGAAATTTGTTTTACCTTTGTCCCTAGGGGTGGCGATTGCATCGTATATTATGCTCGTTAATAATTACGCAGAAGTAGGCAGTCGTGACCGCATATTAATAGTTATCGGAGCAACAATCCTAACCGCGGTTATTTCCTACTTTTTATTTCCTCAGGAAGGCGACAACCCGAAGGATAGAGGCCCATACTGATTAAATATCGACGTTATTTAAAAATCTCGAAATAAAATTCGGGATTTTTGTCCTCTCTATGAAACTTTTATGAATATTATCCGTAAATAAGCTAATAAACTAAAGTGAGGTTGATATCAAATGGAATCTAAATGGTCGAAAATCATCATACATGCCAGTGCATTCTTTGCACCATTCCTAGTACCGATTCTGTTTTTCTTAATAAGTTCTGAAGATGAAGTAAAACGTACAGCAATCCAGGCATTGCTTTTCCAGATTGTATTCGGAATTTTAATAGCGATTGCAGGAGTTCTTTCTGTAGTTTTAATTGGTTTACCATTCCTGTTAGTATTTTTGGTCATCTTCTGGATTGCACCGATTATCGGTATTGTAAAAGCATTATCTGATCAGCACTGGAATTATCCAATTGTCGGACGCTGGGTATAATTTATCCTCATTCTGGCAAAGTTCATAAAAGCGGTAAGGTTTGTTTAAAAACACCTTATCGCTTTTTTTACATAAATAGGGATTTATTAATGTAAAAATAGGGAAACCTAAAACAAGAGTGATTAGTTGCATTACAAAAAATAAATGTTGTATATTTAAGTCAAAGATAGTCAAAGTCAGTTGATGAGAGGTGAGAGACAGCATGAGGAATATATCTGACATAATTGAAGGGTATTTGAAGGAAGTTATTGAATTAGAGGGACAGGGACTTATTGAAATAAAGCGTAACGAATTAGCTAAGCAATTTGCCTGCGCTCCTTCTCAAATCAATTACGTTATCAATACACGTTTCACGACCGAGCATGGCTACTATGTAGAGAGTAAGCGGGGTGGTGGCGGTTATATTCGGATTTTGCGTGTAACAATCCACTCTAAGAAAAATTTACTGGACGAAATGGAAACACAAATAGGTAACGCCATTGCTCAGACTAATGCTGAACGTATTATTTTCCGGTTATTGGAAGAGGATATTATTACAGAGCGAGAAGGAAGCATCATGAAAGCCGCTTTAGATCGGGTCACATTACAGGTAGCTTTACCGCTGCGTGATCAGCTAAGAGCACGTATTATGCATGCGATGCTACAAACGATTTCTTTTGAAAAGTAGAGGTGGATTATTATGATATGTGAGCATTGTAAACAGCGTCATGCCAATGTTACCGTTACTCAAGTTCACAATGGGCAAAAAGTAGAACGTCACTACTGTGAAGTATGTGCTACTCAATTTCATCCATTTCAATTTGATGTAAATGAAGAGCCAGCATCTCTTCAGCAGCTTATTTCAAATTGGTTCAATTTTGTACCTGTGAATGCAAAAAAAGAAAGTACGACAACGAATACAAACAGCCCAAAATCCTGCCCTTCCTGCGGGTTTACGTACCGGCAGTTTTTAAAGCAAGGTAAATTTGGATGCGGCCAATGTTACGAAACATTTAGCGAGCAATTACCACAGCTACTTGAACGACTTCAGGCAGGTACTCAGCATGTAGGGTATGTGGAAGAAGGGCCTTCAAAAGAAAAAGTAGAACAACAAATCCAAGAGCTTCGATCATCACTGCAGCAAGCTATTGCGGAAGAGCGTTTTGAAGATGCAGCTTCCATACGTGATGAGGTAAGGGAATTGGAAAGTAAAATAAAACAGGAAGGTGAGGGGAACGCATGAACATCGAGCATTTTTTAACGAATGCCAGTCCCAGCTGGATGCAGCACGAAAGCGATTCAGATATCGTCATTAGCACGCGCATTCGGCTTGCTCGTAATATTGCCAATACTCGATTTCCGATTAGTTTTACAGAACAGGAAGCACAACTGATTGAAGAAAAAATGATGCAGTCATTATTATCTTCGGATAACAATCCATATCAGTTTTCCTATTTCCAAATAAAAGATATGCCGGTTTTACAGCGCCAAATATTAGTGGAAAAACATTTAATCAGCCCGAATTTGGCACGAAGAAAAAAAATTGGATCATTTTTTTTAACAAAAGATGAATCCATTAGCATATTAGTAAATGAAGAGGATCATATTCGCATCCAGAGTCTTATGCAAGGCATGAACTTAAAAGAAGCATTTGATAAGGCTCGTAATATTGACCGCTTCTTAAGTAAGTCAATTACGTATGCATATGAAGACCGCTATGGTTATTTAACAAGTTGCCCAACAAATGTCGGAACAGGACTTCGAGCTTCTGTCATGCTCCATTTACCGGCACTCACAATGATGAAGCAGATGAATCCGTTAATTCAGATGATGACAAGATTAGGAATGGTAGTGCGGGGTATATATGGAGAAGGCAGTGAAAATTTAGGAAATATTTATCAAATATCAAACCAGATTACTTTAGGTAAATCAGAAGAAATGATTTTGCAGGAGCTTCAGGATGTTGTCGAGCAAGTAATCAAAAAAGAAGAACTTGCCCGCAAAAATTTGCTGATGCGTGCCCCTTCCGTGTTGGAAGACCGCCTAAGCCGCTCACTCGGTACTTTGAAGTATGCAAAAATTTTAACGAGTGAAGAAGCCGCAAGCTGTTTATCAAATGTGCGTCTTGGGGTAAGTTTAGGATTATTAGAAACAATTTCCCAGCGTAAACTAAATGAGTGCATGCTTATTATGCAACCTGGACTCATTCAGCAATATATTGGTACTACGTTACAACCGGCTGAGCGCGACATGTATCGTGCGAAGCTGTTGCAAGAAAAGTTAAACGAGCAAGATGAAGCTACAAACAATGGGGAAAAAGGAGAGGATTTTCTATGATGTTTAATCGATTCACACAACGTGCTCAAAAGGTATTACAACTTGCTCAAGAAGAGGCAATTCGTCTTAAGCATAAAGAAATCGGAACTGAACATATTTTACTTGGCTTAATTCGTGAAGGTGGCGGAATTGCCGCTAAAGCATTGGAAGCAATTAATATTAGCCCGCAAATGATTGAAAATGGCATTGAAGAACTCGTTGGAAAAGGAACTGAAGATGTAGGACCTATCGTACATTACACACCACGTGCTAAAAAGGTAATCGAGCTTTCATTGGATGAATCGCGTAAATTAGGGCATGCATATGTTGGAACAGAGCATATTTTATTAGCTTTAATTCGTGAAGGTGAAGGGGTTGCTGCCCGCGTATTGGCCAATACTGGTGTAAGCATCAATAAAGCACGCCAACAAGTTTTACTGTTATTAGGCAATAACGACTCAAACAATAGCGGTAATTCAAGCATGACGCAAACAGTAAATACACCAACGCTTGATAGTTTAGCCCGCGATTTAACAGCGGTAGCACGTGAAGGTTCACTTGACCCGGTTATCGGCCGCTCAAAAGAAATTACACGTGTTGTTGAAGTACTGTCACGCCGTACAAAAAACAACCCGGTACTGATCGGGGAACCTGGTGTAGGTAAAACGGCTATTGCAGAAGGCTTGGCACAACAAATCATCAATAATGAAGTACCGGAAACACTTCGCGATAAACGTGTAATGACGCTTGATATGGGTACAGTTGTAGCTGGTACGAAATATCGTGGGGAATTTGAAGACCGTCTGAAAAAAGTGATGGATGAAATTCGCCAGGCAGGCAATATTATTCTATTTATCGATGAGCTTCATACATTGATCGGTGCAGGTGGCGCGGAAGGTGCAATTGATGCATCGAATATTTTAAAACCATCATTGGCACGTGGCGAACTGCAATGTATCGGTGCGACAACATTGGATGAGTACCGCAAATATATCGAAAAAGACGCCGCATTAGAGCGTCGTTTCCAACCAATCCAAGTTGATGAGCCATCTGTTGAAGAAACAATCCAAATTATTAACGGTTTACGTGACCGCTATGAAGCACATCACCGTGTGAAAATTTCGGATGAAGCGGTAGAAGCCGCTGCAAAATTATCGGATCGCTACATTTCGGATCGTTTCTTACCGGATAAAGCAATTGACTTAATTGATGAGGCTGGTTCAAAAGTGCGCTTACGCTCTTACACTGTTCCACCAAATTTAAAAGAGCTGGAAGATAAGTTGGAAGGCATTCGATCTGAAAAGAATGCTGCCGTTTCAGGTCAGGAGTTTGAAAAAGCTGCTGCATTGCGTGATACAGAGCAGAAGCTGAAACAAGAGCTTGAACAGCTGAAAAAAGAATGGAAAGAAAAGCAAGGCAAAGAAGAGTCTACAGTATATGTAGACGACATCGCGCAAGTTGTAGCGATGTGGACGGGAATTCCAGTTTCAAAAATCGCTCAGGCAGAATCTGCGAAGTTATTAAACCTTGAAGAAGAATTACACAAACGCGTAGTTGGTCAAGGTGAAGCAGTAGAAGCGATTTCCCGTGCAATCCGCCGTGCCCGTGCAGGCTTAAAAGACCCGAAACGTCCAATTGGTTCATTTATTTTCCTTGGTCCTACAGGTGTCGGTAAAACAGAATTGGCACGAGCACTTGCTGAAGTAATGTTCGGTGATGAAGATGCGATGATCCGTGTAGATATGTCCGAGTACATGGAGAAACATTCGACTTCACGTTTAGTCGGTTCACCTCCAGGTTATGTAGGATTTGACGATGGTGGCCAATTAACAGAAAAAGTCCGCCGCAAGCCATATTCGGTTGTATTATTGGATGAAATCGAAAAAGCGCATCCGGATGTATTTAACATCTTATTACAAGTGTTGGAAGACGGGCGCTTAACTGACTCAAAAGGCCGTGTTGTCGATTTCCGCAACACAGTTGTCATTATGACATCGAATGTCGGTGCAGATGCTCTGAAATACCGCAAACATGTAGGGTTCGGTGCCGGTGTGAATGCATCGAAAGACAAAGACATGAAGAACACAATGCTGGAAGAGCTGAAAAAAGCATTCCGTCCAGAGTTCTTAAACCGTATTGATGAAATGATCGTGTTCCATTCATTAGAAAAGGATCACTTAAAAGAAATCGTATCATTAATGGCGAACTCATTAACGAACCGTCTGAAAGAGCAGGATATCGAACTGCAGCTTACAGATGCAGCGCTTGAGAAAATTTCGGAAGAAGGCTACGATCCGCAATACGGTGCGCGTCCATTACGTCGTGCATTACAAAAACATGTGGAAGACCGCTTATCCGAAGAACTGTTAAAAGGTACATTAGATAAGACGCAAACAGTCGTGCTCGATTATGCAGACGATGAGTTTGTTGTACGCACACAAGAAAAAGTAGCAACGAACTAAAAAACAGACGAGGCAGGACATTTCCTGCTTCGTTTTTTTATTAGTACATTGGCTGATCGTAACATCATTGGTGTGGATTGAGGCAACTACAAACCTAACGCTCCAGTCACTCGTGCACAATTTGTAGCAATGCTGAAACGGGCCTTACAACAATAACCTTTCATGCAAAACGCTAACCGAAAAAGAAGTTTGCTGCAGATTAGTGGGTATTCGATATTGTTTCGTGTACAATTATAGGAACAAACATTCGAAGGAGCTAGCAAAATGGCAAAAAAGAAGTCTAAATTTATGTGCAGCAGCTGTGGCTATGAAGCGGCAAAATGGATGGGGCGCTGTCCTGGCTGTGGTGAATGGAATACGATGAATGAAGAAGTCGAAGTCATCACAAAAGGGCCGCGTGGTGCGTTCCAGCATTCTACAACGGCGACAAAGGCAACACCGATTATTCATGTGGAAGTACAGGAAGAAACACGTATCGCTACAGAAATGAATGAGTTCAACCGCGTACTTGGGGGCGGTATTGTACCAGGCTCCCTAGTACTAATAGGCGGCGACCCGGGTATTGGGAAATCGACTTTATTACTGCAAGTATCGGCGCTTCTTTCCAATCAGGGAAAACGTGTTTTATATATCTCGGGTGAAGAATCCGTACGTCAGACGAAGCTGCGGGCTGAACGTCTAGGGGTACATACGCCGGAGCTTTATATTTACTCGGAAACGAATCTGGAGTTTTTAAATCAAACAATTGATGAAGTACAACCGAAATTTGTCATTGTCGATTCGATTCAAACGGTTCATCATCCGGAAGTGACAAGCGCACCGGGCAGTGTTTCGCAAGTACGTGAATGTACAGCGGAACTGATGCGTATTGCAAAAACAAAAAACATCGCAATTTTCCTTGTTGGTCACGTTACAAAAGAAGGTCAGATTGCCGGTCCGCGTATTTTGGAACATATGGTAGATACGGTGCTTTACTTTGAAGGGGAACGCCATCATAACCACCGGATTTTACGCAGTCAGAAAAACCGTTTTGGATCTACAAATGAAATTGCGATTTTTGAAATGCTTCACGGGGGGCTAAAAGAAGTATTGAATCCATCCGAACTGTTTTTACAGGAACGATCGCAAGGTGCTCCCGGCTCAACGATCGTTGCATCGATGGAAGGGACACGTCCAATCCTGGTGGAAATACAGTCTCTTGTTACACCAACAAGTTTCAATTATCCGAAGCGTATGGCAACAGGGGTCGATCAAAACCGCGTACAGCTATTAATGGCGGTATTGGAAAAACGGATGGGCATGATGCTTCAGGCACAGGATGCTTATATTAAAGTTGCAGGTGGCGTGAAGCTGGATGAGCCGGCGATTGATTTAGCTGTATTAACAAGTATTGTTTCAAGCTTTAAAGACCAAACAGTACGTCCGACAGACTGCTTTATCGGGGAAGTCGGATTAACCGGTGAGGTACGTCGCGTTTCGAGAATTGAACAGCGTGTTCAGGAAGCGGCAAAGCTTGGGTTTAAACGAGCATTTATTCCAGCTTCTAATATTGGCGGCTGGGAATTCCCGCCGGACATTCAAGTCGTTGGCGTCGAAACAATCAGTGACGCGCTAAGGGAATCTTTCCAGAATTTATAGGGATAGGTTTTTAGTAGAACATTCAAAAAGAGGCATGGAAAGTAAAAATACTTTTCATGCCTTTTTATAATTATGCTTTTACCGTTTTTTCTTTCTTTAAAAATGCTTCTTTTGTGAAAATGCCAAAAGGCTTTCCAATCGGCAGGAAGTTAAAGCCGAAATGCTTGTTCAGTACATTGGCACCCGCACCGTAAAGTGATAAAAGAGCAATGATTAACTCAGAGTAGGCAGCTAATAAATGCATACCGTGCTCCATAACTCCAAATGAGCTTAATGCCAGCCCGATAAATAAGAAGTCGATCATGACAAAGATGGAAAATAGAACTTTATTTGTTTCCGCTGCACCAATCGTCATAAATAGGGTAAAGATTAAATAACCTAAATACACAACACCGAGCTGATTCGTATCAGCAGAAGCCTGTAATGTTGCACCAAATACACCAGCTTGAACGAACCAGCTCATGCCTACACCCATCCAGAACAAACCATACGCGCCGAATGCAGTCGTACCAAATGTATTATTATGCTTCGAATCTAATACAGATGCGTAAAATTGTGCAATACCCCCTAAAAATATTGCCCAAGGAATAACCAAACCTAAGCCCTCTGTCCAGCCTAATTTTTGAGTGGAAGCAACAAATGTTACAATCGCCAAGCCAAATAAACCAATGGCAGAAGGATCGGCAGTAGAAATTTTTACTTCTTTTGCATTATTCAAAACGTATTCTCCTCTTCTAAGTTGAAATTTTCTATTATACTGAAATAATATATGCATTATTTTGATTAAACTACTGGTAGGGGGAATTTAGAATAAAGTACGTCATTTTTGAATTAATATCGTGTAAATCTAACTAAAAAAATTAGGGAATAGTCTTAAAAAATGGGTAAAATCCTAATATTGGAATGTGTTTGCGATTTGTTAATTATTTGCCCTTGCTTTTGGTATCTGGGCTTCGCATGAATGAAACTTTAGATGTATAATTATTAAATAGGAGGTGAAACAAATGTTGAAGAAAATAATTCAAGTAGCATTTTTATTTATCGGTGGAGCATTAGGCCTTATTTTCTTACCGCCCTTATATGCATTCATGAACTTATCATCCAATCCTTGGCTTAATAATCCATACTTCAGTGTTGCGATAGGTGCTGCTTTGTTATTCGTTTTATCGTTTGCGTTATCTGATTACTTTGTAAAATTAATTACTTGGTTAGAGGAAGTATTATTTAAATTACCTGCAGCGGATTTACTGTTTGGTACACTCGGTTTAATCGTGGGACTATGCGTAGCAACATTGGTCGGTGTCGCAATCAACCAAATGAACATTCCTGTTATTACCGATGTTGTTCCAGCTATTTTATCCATTGTTCTCGGCTATCTCGGTTTCCGGTTAGGATTCAGTAAACGGGATGAGCTGTTGCAGATCTTTTCCGGGAAGTCCACGAAAAAGCGTCAAAATGACGGTTCTATCAAGGAAGCTCAGGAGCAGCAGTACAAATTACTTGATACGAGTGTCATCATTGATGGACGTATTGCCGATATTTCAACAACAGGCTTTGTTGAAGGGATTTTGGTCGTGCCTCAGTTTGTATTAACGGAACTGCAGCATATTGCGGATTCGTCTGATACATTGAAGCGTACACGTGGCCGCAGAGGACTTGATATTTTAAAACGTCTTCAGGATGAACGTGCGTCTAAAGTGCTTATTACGGAAGTTGATTTTGAAGATGTATCTGAAGTGGACTTAAAGCTTGTTCGCTTAGCGAAAAATATGAGTGCTCAAATACTGACGAATGATTTTAACTTAAATAAAGTTTGTGAACTGCACCGGGTACAAGTATTGAATATTAATGATTTGGCAAATGCGGTGAAACCGGTCGTTATTCCGGGTGAAGATATGCAAGTTGTTGTCATAAAAGACGGAAAAGAACACAATCAAGGTGTTGCCTATTTAGATGACGGAACAATGATTGTTGTAGAAGGCGGCCGCAGTTATATTGGACAGGCGATTACAGTTACGGTAACAAGCGTCCTTCAGACATCAGCGGGGCGTATGATTTTCGCCAAGCCAAAAGAAGATTAGGATGTGAAGCATTTTGCGTTATGAAGTCGTTTTGCCGGCAGCAGGAAGCGGAAAGCGCATGGGTGCCGGGCAAAATAAACTATTTTTAAACTTAGTTGATAAACCAATTTTAATTCATACACTTCTTGTTTTTGAACAAGATGAAAACTGTACAGGAATTTGGCTTGCTGTTAAAGATGAGGAACGTCCATTTATTCAGTCGCTCATCGAAAAATATAATATTGCTAAAGTAAAAGGTATGCCTACAGGTGGTGAAGAACGCCAACATTCAGTGCATTCATGCATTAAAGAAATGAATGCAGTGGATGTTGTCCTTGTTCATGATGCGGCAAGACCGTTTATTACGATTCCGAAGATTGCCGAGCTTGCAAAAGTTGCATATGAAAAAGGGGCAGCGATTGCAGGGGTTCGGGCAAAAGATACGATGAAGGTCGTCCATAATGGCCTAATTAAAGAAACGGTTGACCGTGAGTCGTTATGGATGGTTCAAACACCGCAAGCGTTCCGTTACGATTTATTGGCAGAAGCTGAAGATGCAGCCGAAAAGGCAGGTTTTTTAGGGACGGATGAAGCGATGCTCGTCGAACGTTTAGGTCATGATATTCATATCGTGGAATGCAGTTATGAAAATGTAAAAATGACAACGCAGGAAGATCTGATTTTTGGGGAAGCTATTTTAAAACAGCGAAAATAAAAGAAACCTTGAAAAGAAAACAGCTTTGCGAAGGCTTTTTCAGCACAAGTCGATTATACTAATGATAATGAGATTACCAGAAAGAAGGTGAAGGCTGGCTTACTTTGTAGGCTGGCAACGATATGTTTCGAATTGGACAAGGATTTGACGTTCACGAATTTGCAGAAGGACGTCCATTAATTTTAGGTGGTATTACAATTCCTCATGAGCGCGGCTTAGTAGGCCATTCGGATGCAGATGTACTTTTACATACAGTTACAGATGCTGCATTAGGTGCAATTGGTGAAGGGGATATAGGTCGTCACTTCCCTGATACAGATCCGGAGTGGAAAGATGCGGATTCGGCAAAGTTACTTGAATTCATTTGGAAAATGGTTAAAGAGCGCGGATACAAATTAGGGAATGTAGATTGTACGATTATGGCACAGCGTCCGAAAATGGCTCCATATATTTCACAAATGCAAAACCGAATCGCACAACTATTGAATGCGGAACCTTCGCAAGTAAATGTAAAGGCGACAACAACAGAGAAGTTAGGTTTTGTCGGACGTGAAGAAGGAATCGCAGCAATGGCAACAATTCTGTTAGTTAAAGCATAAAGTGAAAATTCCCTTACCGTTAATACGGGGTAAAATTGCGGGCGTGTGTCAAAAATCGGCACACGCTACTTTAATTTAATAACTTACAGTGGTAGAATGGTTAAAGTTTAAAAGACATCTATTGTGCCGATATTGGACAATATAATGTCCGGTTATATACATATAAAAGTAATTTTTTATATGTGAAAAAGGTCGAGCGTTTTTGACGCTAAAATTAGGAGGCAATATTTATGACGAAAACAGTTCGCGTTCGTTATGCACCATCGCCAACAGGATTTTTACATATCGGTGGCGCACGTACAGCTTTATTCAACTATTTATATGCAAAACATCACAACGGTACTTTTGTAGTACGTATTGAAGATACAGATATTGACCGTAATGTAGAAGGTGGAGAAGCTTCTCAACTGGATAACTTACGCTGGTTAGGCATTACACCGGATGAGTCTATTGATATCGGTGGCCCATATGCACCTTACCGTCAAATGGAGCGTCTTGATATTTATAAAGAGCATGCAGAAAAAATGCTGGAAAACGGACAAGCTTACAAATGTTTCTGTTCTTCAGAAGAGCTTGAAGCATCACGCGAAAAGCAAAAAGCACAAGGTGTTGCTGCACCTGCATATGATGGGAAATGCCGTCACTTAACAGCAGAGGAAGTTGCTGAAAAAGAAGCTGCTGGTATCCCGCACACAATTCGTATGCGTGTTCCTGCAAATGTTACGTATCAGTTCAATGACTTAGTTCGCGGCGAAGTATCGTTCGAATCAAAGGATATCGGTGACTGGGTACTTGTTAAAGCAAATGGTATCCCAACATACAATTATGCGGTAGTGCTGGATGACCACTTCATGGAAATTACACATGTATTCCGCGGAGAAGAGCATTTATCAAACACACCAAAACAAATGATGATCTTTGACGCATTCGGATGGGAATATCCGCAATATGGTCATATGACATTAATCGTAAATGAAGAACGCAAAAAATTATCAAAACGTGATGAGTCAATCATCCAGTTCGTTACACAATATAAGGACTTAGGTTTCTTACCGGAAGCGATGTTTAACTTCTTTGCATTACTTGGCTGGTCACCTGAGGGAGAAGAGGAAATCTTCTCACATGACGAATTAATTAAGCTGTTCGACGAAAAACGCTTGTCAAAATCACCATCAATGTTCGATAAATCAAAACTGACATGGATGAACAACCAATATATTAAAAAAATGTCTCATGAAGAGGTAGTTGCTTTAGCGTTACCACATTTACAAAAAGCAGGCTTACTTCCAGCAGAGCTATCAGAAGAACAACATGCATGGGCTTCTGAATTAATCGCTCTTTACCATGAGCAAATGAGCTTCGGGGCAGAAATCGTAGAATTATCGAGCCTATTTTTCACAGAAGAAATTGCATATGATGAAGAAGCAAAAGAAGTGTTAGCTGGTGAAACTGTGCCGGCTGTTATGGCATCATTTAAAACACAATTAGAAGCTTTAGAATCTTTCGATGCCGCTTCAATTAAAGCAGCTATTAAAGCTGTACAAAAAGAAACAGGCGTAAAAGGTAAAAATCTATTTATGCCAATCCGTGTTGTGACAACTGGTCAAACACATGGTCCGGAATTGCCGAATGCGATCGCTTTATTAGGCAAGGATAAAACAATTGCTCGTGTTGAAAAATTTGCAGAGTAATTCATTTTAAGGTTTGGAACTAAACATCAAATTTTTAGAATGGATAAAATGATTGATTTTTCTGAAAATAGATGTAAAATGAATGTAAATTCCATAAGTGATAGCACGTTGAGAAGGAGAAGTATGCTGCGCACCCCTTGTTAGAGAGGATCATCACCGGCTGAAAGTGATCCAGGTTAAGGCAAAGCTGAAATGCACCTTTGAGTATTTAACTGAACTTGAAGTAGGTTAAATCGACTTGTCCACGTTACAGGACTTTAAGCGGAAAAAGTATTCGTACTTTTTCAACCAGAGTGGAACCGCGCATCGAGCGTCTCTGTCACCTTCTTGAGGTGATAGAGGCGTTTTTTTATTAAAATGACAATTTAAACCAATGACATTTAAAGAGTACTACGAAAAAGGAGAGGCAATATGACGATTCAAATTTTCAATTCGTTGACAAGACAAAAAGAACCATTTATTCCGTTGGAGGAAGGTAAAGTAAAAATGTATGTATGCGGACCAACTGTATACAATTACATTCATATTGGAAATTCCCGCCCGGTAATCGTCTATGATACTGTACGCCGCTATTTACAATATGCAGGTTATGAAGTGAAGTTCGTTTCAAACTTTACCGATGTAGATGACAAAATTATTAAAGCAGCGAATGAGTTGGGTGAAGAAACTTCTGTATTAACAAATCGTTTTATTGCTGCTTATTTTGAAGATATTACGGCACTGGGATGCCAAAAGGCGGATGCCCACCCGCGTGTAACAGAGCATATGGATGATATTATCGCGTTTATTAAAGTGCTGATCGACAAAGGCTATGCATATGAATCGCAAGGTGATGTTTATTACCGTACACGTAAATTTAATGGTTACGGAAAGTTAAGTCACCAATCGATTGATGATTTAAAAGTAGGAGCGCGTATTGAAGCGGGTGAGAAAAAGGAAGACCCGTTGGATTTCGCATTATGGAAAGCTGCAAAAGCAGGTGAAATCAAGTGGGCATCACCATGGGGAGAAGGACGTCCTGGATGGCATATTGAATGTTCTGTAATGGCGCGCGAGCACTTAGGCGATACAATCGACATTCACGCAGGCGGACAGGATTTAACATTCCCTCACCACGAAAACGAAATTGCCCAATCCGAAGCGCATAACGATACAACATTTGCGCGTTATTGGATGCATAACGGCTATATTAATATTGATAATGAAAAAATGTCAAAATCACTTGGTAACTTTATTTTAGTGAATGATATTCGCAAGCAAATCGATCCGCAAGTATTGCGTTTCTTTATGCTGTCAGTACATTACCGCAACCCGATTAACTTCGCTCAGGATTTGGTGGAAGCAGCGAAAAGCGGATTGGACCGTATTCGTACATCGTATACGAATGTCGAGCACCGTCTGTCTTCTTCTGCAAGTTTAGGGGATAACAGCGAACAGTGGCTTGAAAAAATCAGTCAGATTAAAGTTGATTTTGAAAATGCGATGAACGATGACTTTAATACAGCCAATGCGGTTTCGGCATTATTTGAACTTTCCCATATTGCCAATGTGTATTTAAACGAAGCGAATACGGATAAAGAAGTATTACAGGCAATTTTAACGATGTTTGATACAATTGGAAATGTATTAGGTATTCATATAAAAGTAGAAGCAGGCTTACTCGATGAAGAAATCGAGGCATTAATTGAAGAACGTAACCAAGCCCGTAAAAACCGTGATTTTGCCCGTTCAGATGAAATCCGCGACCAGCTTTTGGGCATGGATATTGTTCTTGAAGATACTCGTCAAGGTACACGCTGGAAACGAGGACAGTAAATGCAAAATTTAACACCACATGATGTCATACAATTAAATGCACTGGCGCTCGCTTATATGGGCGACGCCGTGCTTGAACAAAGAATTCGTGAACATTTAATATTGTCGGGTCGTGCCAAGCCTAACACATTGCATAAAGAAGCAACGAAATACGTTTCGGCCAAGTCCCAGTCCAATATTGTGCATCGCATGATCGAAGAGAATTATTTAACAGAAGAAGAGCAAGCTGTTTTCCGTAGAGGACGCAATGCCAAATCAGGATCTGTTCCGAAAAATACAGATGTCCGCACATACCGTAATAGTTCTGGATTTGAAGCGGTTTTAGGCTTCTTATTCCTGAGCAAAGAACATCAACGCGCAAATGAAATAATCGATTACGCAATCGAAATTGTCGAACAGGCAAAAGGAGTGTAACTATGGCAGAGAAAAGACAGCAAAATCGTAAACCAAGAGATTTTAAAGGACGCGATAAAAAAGCAGATACTTTTAAAACTCATGAGAAAAAGCAACAAGAAAAACCGCAATCTGCCCAGGAAGAACTGACAGGAGAAATGATTGCAGGGAAAAATCCGGTACTTGAGGCACTACGCGCAGGCCGAGAAATCAATAAATTATGGATAGCTGAAGGCGTCAAAAAAACAGGTGTCCAGGAGCTGATGGACTTAGCAAAAGAGCAAGGTGTCCTTGTTCAGTTTGTACCGAAGCAAAAAGTAGACAAGCTTGCAGAAAATCATCAGGGAATTGTGGCATCGGTTGCGGCATATGACTATGCAGAATTGGATGATTTATTTGATGCGGCGAAGGCAAAAAACGAAGACCCGTTCTTTTTAATTTTGGACGAATTGGAAGATCCGCATAACTTAGGTTCGATTATGCGTACAGCCGATGCGATCGGTGCGCATGGTATCATTATTCCAAAACGCCGTGCAGTTGGTTTAACGGCAGTTGTCGCTAAAGCTTCCACAGGTGCCATCGAGCATGTCCCTGTTGTGCGGGTTACCAATTTAGCCCAAACAGTGGATGAGCTGAAAGACCGCGGTGTATGGATTGCTGGGACAGATGCAAAAGGTTCGGCTGATTATCGTAAAATGGATGCAACATTACCGCTTGCATTAATTATTGGTAGTGAAGGTAAGGGAATGAGCCGTCTTTTGAAAGATAAATGTGACTTCTTATATCACTTGCCAATGGTTGGTCATGTAACATCATTGAATGCTTCCGTAGCAGCGGCATTACTTATGTATGAAGTGTACCGCAAACGACAAGAAGCTAACGGATGAGGTCATGCAAAACATATTGCTAGTAGACGGCTATAACATGATCGGTGCATGGAGTGAGCTTCGTCCGTTACGCGAGCCTCACTTTGAAGATGCGCGTGACCGGTTAATTGAACGAATGGCGGAGTATAAAGCACATACTGGCTGGCGTGTTATCGTTGTATTTGATGCCCATCTTGTACCGGGTACTGAGCAACTGTATATTCAGCATGCCGTGGAAGTGCTTTATACCCGTAAAAACGAAACAGCGGACGAGCGCATTGAAAAATTATCGAACGAATTAAAAGGACGGAAAATCCAAGTACACGTCGCAACTTCAGATATGACTGAACAAAATGTTGTATTTGGTCATGGTGCATTAAGGAAATCGGCCCGTGAGCTTGAAATTGAAATGCAAATTATTCAATCTAAAATTTCATCCAAAGTAAAAGAATCAACCGACGAAAAACCGGCCTCAAGGATTAAGCTATCAAAAGAAGTAGAACTGCAGTTTGAAAAATGGAGAAGAGGGCTCAAGTAATAGATTGCCCGTAATTTCCAATTAAGTTATACTATTCCTAATTATTCTAGCGTAACTGAGGTGATTTTCATTGCTTAAAAGTGAGAAGTTACAAATGGTACTACGTTTTGAACATTTGACAGATGAAGAGCTTGTAGAACAAGTGCATCTTGGCAATACAGATGCGCTAGATTTTTTAATTTCAAAATACCGATTGTTTGTTAAGGCAAAAGCGCGGTCGTATTTTTTAATTGGTGCGGATAAAGAAGATATCATACAAGAAGGAATGATTGGCTTATATAAGGCGATTCGGGATTTCAAGGAGGACAAGCTGGCGTCGTTCCGTGCCTTTGCGGAGCTTTGCATTACAAGGCAGATCATTACCGCAATTAAAACGGCTACTAGACAAAAGCATATTCCGCTAAATTCATATGTTTCCTTAGATAAGCCAATTTACGATGAAGAGTCGGAGCGTACGCTTATGGATATTATTACGAGTCCGATTTCGGACGATCCGGAGTATTTGATGATCAATCGTGAAGATTATCTTTATTTGGAAGAGAAGATGGGTGAAGTATTGAGCGAACTCGAACAGCAAGTGCTGGTTCGTTATTTGGAAGGACAATCCTATAATGAAATTTCTGAAGAATTGGACCGCCATGTAAAATCCATCGATAATGCATTACAGCGAGTGAAGCGTAAATTGGAGCGTCATCTTGAATTAAAAGAAATGACTTAAACTCCACGAGCCTTTATTGACAGTGGGAAATTTAGGTGTTAGTCTTTAAAGGACAAACTGCCGAAAAGGTGATAAACATGGCAAAGAAAGTCGTTTTAAGTTGTGAAAAATGCGGTTCAAGAAACTACAATGTCCCGAAAAAAGAAGGGGCAACCGAGCGTTTAGAACTGAAGAAATTTTGCTCTCATTGCAATGAGCATACAATGCATAAACAAACGTTATAAATGAAACATAGATTAATTCGTTGTTCGGAGGTTAGCCAAAGATGAGTAAAGTAACAAACTTTCTGCAAGAAGTCGGCTCGGAAATGCGCAAAACAAGTTGGCCGAAACGTAAAGAGTTAACGAAGTATACGGTAGTAGTTATTTCAACGGTTATCGTGATGGCGTTATTCTTTACTGTAATAGATTTAGGAATCTCAGAATTATTCCGTTGGTTCTTGTCTCTGTAAGCAATATCATGTTAATATTTCGAAATAGCCCGTCCATGCCATATAACGGGTTTTTTCATTTGTTAAAAAATGCTGACAGCTTAATTTAAGAAATAGATTATTGAAGTTTTGTGAAAAGGGAAATATATACCCTAACACACTTAATGTAAAGGAGGGACGGACGATTTAGTCCTACCTATATGGAGAAAAATTGGTATGTAGTTCATACGTATTCTGGTTATGAAAACCGAGTAAAAGCAAATCTTGAAAAACGTGTTGAAACGATGGGAATGCAAGATAAAATTTTCCGTGTAATCGTAGCTGAGCATGAAGAAATCGATGTAAAAGAAGACGGTAAGAAAAAAGCGGTAATGCGTAAAATCTTCCCTGGTTACGTTTTAGTAGAATTGATTATGACAGATGATGCTTGGTATGTCGTTCGTAATACACCTGGTGTTACAGGATTTATCGGTTCTTCAGGCGGCGGTGTAAAACCGACTCCATTATTACCGGAAGAAGCGGAACGCCTGCTTGCGCAAATGGGTATGAATGAAACATTATTAGGTGAAGTTGAAATTACTGTTGGTGAAGTTGTGGAAGTTCTTGAAGGACCATTTGCACATTTCCAAGGCCGCGTAGAAGAAGTAGACGTAGAAAAAGCGAAATTAAAAGTTCTTGTTGATATGTTCGGTCGCGAAACGGTAATGGAACTGGACTTTAACCAAGTTCAAAAAATATAGAATTATTTAGACTTGATTAAGTAATTTAAAAGTGTTATCATTTCAAAGGTCAGACTGTCCAAGTTTTGGACGTATGATTATAATTAGTTTTAATGTTATCGGCAAGTTAGCTGACGAACAGATATTTGAGTGGGAGGGGCAACCCAGTTACCACATCACGGACTTAAGGAGGTGTGTCTCGTGGCTAAAAAAGTTATTAAAGTTGTAAAACTTCAAATCCCTGCTGGTAAAGCAAACCCAGCGCCACCGGTTGGTCCTGCATTAGGTCAAGCAGGTGTAAACATTATGGGATTCTGTAAAGAATTTAACGCTCGTACTGCTGATCAAGCTGGTCTTATCATTCCAGTTGAAATTTCAGTATTTGAAGACCGTTCATTCACTTTTATTACAAAAACTCCGCCAGCTGCAGTACTACTTAAAGTAGCTGCTGGTATCCAATCTGGATCTGGTGAACCAAATCGTAAAAAAGTCGCAACGGTTAAACGTGATAAAGTTCGCGAAATCGCTGAACAAAAAATGCCAGACCTTAACGCTGCTTCAGTTGAAGCTGCTATGTTAATGGTTGAAGGTACTGCGCGAAGCATGGGTATTACGATCGAAGACTAATCCCATCTTCAACACTTGATGATGTTTTTGTTTTTGGAAGGTTGCTGCACTCGGATACTTGTTTGATGAGTGCGCAACCTTTATTCGTGGGAGGTCAAATCCGTTACAACCACAATCAAGGAGGAAATTATAATGGCTAAAAAAGGTAAAAAACTGCAAGAAGCAGCTAAATTAATCGACCGCGCAACTTTATACTCTGTTGAAGAAGCAGTAGCATTAGCGCAAAAAACAAGCACTGTAAACTTTGATGCAACTGTAGAAGTAGCATTCAAATTAGGTATCGATACTCGTAAAAACGACCAACAAATCCGTGGTGCGGTAGTATTACCACACGGTACTGGTAAAACTCAACGCGTATTAGTTTTCGCTAAAGGCGAAAAACTTAAAGAAGCAGAAGCTGCTGGCGCAGACTATGTAGGCGATGCAGAATACATCCAAAAAATCCAACAAGGTTGGTTTGATTTCGATGTAATCGTTGCAACTCCTGACATGATGGGTGAAGTTGGTAAATTAGGTCGTGTATTAGGTCCTAAAGGTTTAATGCCAAACCCTAAAACAGGTACAGTTACATTTGACGTAACAAAAGCTATCGAAGAAATCAAAGCTGGTAAAGTAGAATACCGTGCTGAAAAGTCTGGTATCATCCACGCTCCAATCGGTAAAGTTTCTTTCGATACAGAAAAATTAGTAGAAAACTTCTTAGCTGTATTTGAAGTAGTTCAAAAAGCTAAGCCAGCTGCAGCAAAAGGTACTTACATGAAGTCTGTAAACGTTACAACTACAATGGGTCCTGCTGTAAAAGTTGACGCTGCTAACGTAACAGTTAAATAATTTCCGGTTTTTTAAAACCGTTTTATAAAATTTGTTGACAACGCGCTTCTTACTTGGTAAGATGAATGCTGTTGTGAATCATCCATTTGTACCGTAGACAGTAGGGGTGCCATGTAGCACTTAATGATCCTACCGAGGACATAGGAGTTCGGATTCTTTTTAAGATGATGTACTTTCAGCCTCTATGTCTATTATTGATATAGAGGCTTTTCTTTGTCGGTATAAATGACTCATTCTAATAGGAGGTGTCATCATGAGCAAAGCAATCGAAACTAAAAAAGTTCAAGTTCAAGAAATCGCTGATAAATTCTCTGCTGCTGGTTCTGTAGTAGTAGTAGATTACCGTGGTTTAACTGTAGCGCAAGTAACTGAATTACGTAAGCAATTACGTGAAGCAGGTGTTGAGTTCAAAGTTTACAAAAACACTTTAACTCGCCGTGCTGCTGAAGCTGCTGGTTTAGAAGGAATCAATGAATTTTTAACTGGTCCTAACGCTATCGCATTCTCTAACGAGGACGTAGTAGCTCCTGCTAAAATTATTAACGAGTTCGCTAAGAAAAACGAAGCGTTAGAAATTAAAGCTGGTATCATCGAAGGTACATTGGCATCAGTTGAAGACGTTAAAGCTCTTGCAGAACTTCCATCTCGCGAAGGTCTATTATCAATGCTTTTATCTGTACTTCAAGCTCCAGTGCGCAACTTCGCACTTGCAACAAAAGCTGTTGCAGAACAAAAAGAAGAGCAAGGCGCTTAATAGTAGCCTCATAACTTCAAAAATCAGGCAAACTGCCTAAAACTAATAAACATTCCATAGGAGGAAATTAAAATGAACAATGAGCAAATCTTAGAAGCTATCAAAGCTATGACAGTTCTAGAATTAAACGATTTAGTAAAAGCAATCGAAGAAGAATTCGGTGTAACAGCTGCTGCTCCAGTAGCAGTAGCTGCTGGTGGTGCTGCAGGCGCTGCTGAAGAAAAAACTGAGTTTGACGTAGTACTAGCTTCTGCTGGTGGAGAAAAAATCAAAGTAATCAAAGTGGTTCGTGAAATCACTGGTTTAGGCTTAAAAGAAGCTAAAGAAGTTGTAGATAACGCTCCTAAAGCTCTTAAAGAAGGCGTTTCTAAAGACGAAGCTGAAGCTATCAAAGCTAAACTTGAAGAAGTTGGCGCTTCAGTAGAAGTTAAATAATTTCAGTTTAACTTTAATTGCTAGGCTCTGAGCTTAGTTTAATAAGGAAAGCTCGTCACATTTTTGCGGCGGGCTTTTCTTTATTTAACTTTTGTGGATATGAAAATATTGATTTTTTATAGTAATCCACATGAAAAGACATCATTTTGCACAAATTACCGCAAAATGTATTTTTTCTAAGGAGGCGTGTTGCATGTCTGAACATTATTATTCAAATAAGCCTCAAACTGAGAGTAAACCACGCCAATGGAAATTCACTTTATTAGGCAATACATTTACGTTTGAAACGGATACGGGTGTATTCAGTAAAAGCGAAGTAGATTTTGGTTCCCGTGTACTAATCGATGTGTTTGAAATGCCTAAAATTGATGGTGTTTTGCTTGATGTAGGTTGTGGCTATGGACCGATCGGATTATCGATTGCAAAAAACAACCCTGATCGTGAAGTGTACATGATGGATATTAATTCACGAGCAGTTAGTTTGTCTCAAAAAAATGCCCAGCTTAACGGGGTTCAAAATGTACGTATTTTTGAAAGCGATGGATTAGCCGCTGTAGAACCTGGAACAAAAGTAGCCGCAGTATTAACAAACCCTCCAATTCGTGCTGGTAAAGAAACGATTTTCAAGTTTTATGACGGTGCATACGAATTGTTGGCGGAAAATGGTGAGCTGTGGATTGTCATTCAGAAGAAGCAAGGCGCTCCATCAACTATGAGTCATTTAGAAGGAATGTTTTCAGAAGTAGATGTCGTTGAGAAGAAAAAAGGATACTGGATTATTCGAGCAAAAAAATAAGTAAGATTAGTTTCCATTATTGACTTGACAAATCGAGTATGATAACATAATAAAATGCAAAATTATTATTTTGAGGTAGTATGCCCTTTTGCATTAAATATTCAAAGTTACGGGTATACTGCTAAGAATAAGTTAAGTTTAACCGAAAATGAGGTTTAAAAAAAGTCTCGTTTTCTTTTTGTCTTTCGAAATCATACACTATTTGTATGTTTTTGCAAAGACCTATTATCGCTTTATTGAGGGGTGAATGAGTTGACAGGTCAACTAGTTCAGTACGGACAACACCGCCAGCGTAGAAGCTTTGCGCGTATTAGTGAGGTGCTGGAACTTCCGAATCTAATCGAAATCCAAACAGCATCTTATGAGTGGTTCCTTGAAGAAGGGTTGCGCGAGATGTTCCACGACATTTCTCCAATCGAAGATTTTACAGGTAATCTTTCATTAGAATTCGTCGACTATACTTTAGGAGATCCTAAGTATGATGTGGATGAATGTAAAGAGCGTGATGTTACTTATGCTGCACCATTACGTGTTAAAGTGCGTTTGCACAACAAAGAAACAAACGAAGTGAAAGAGCAAGACGTCTTTATGGGTGATTTCCCATTAATGACAGAAACAGGTACGTTTATTATTAACGGTGCTGAGCGTGTTATCGTTTCACAGTTAGTTCGTTCTCCAAGTGTATACTTCCACGAAAAAACGGATAAAAACGGTAAAAAAGGCTTTGGTGCAACGGTTATTCCTAACCGTGGTGCATGGCTTGAATATGAAACAGATGCTAAAGACGTTGTATATGTACGTATCGACCGTACACGTAAATTACCGGTAACAGTACTTTTACGTGCATTAGGTTTTGGCTCAGATCAAGAAATTTTAGATATCATTGGTGACAATGAATATTTACGTAATACGTTAGAAAAAGATAATACAGAAGGTACTGAAAAGGCTCTTCTTGAAATCTACGAACGTTTACGTCCAGGTGAACCACCAACAGTTGAATCTGCGAAGAACTTATTATATTCTCGCTTCTTTGACGCAAAACGCTATGATTTAGCGAATGTTGGTCGTTACAAAATGAACAAAAAGCTTCACATCAAAAATCGTTTATTCAACCAAACGATTGCAGAAACGTTAGTGGATCCTGATACAGGAGAAATTATCGTAGAAGCAGGTACATTATTAGACCGCCGTAATTTGGATAAGTTAATTCCTTATTTAGAAAGTGGTGTTGGATTCCGTACATTAAACCAAGTTGGTGGCGTATTGGAAGATGATATTACTATTCAATCGGTTAAAATCTTTGCACCAAATGATGAAGCGCAAAAAGAAATTAACGTTATTTCAAACGCCTATGTAGATGAAGAAGTGAAAAACATTACTCCAGCCGATGTATTGGCTTCTGTATCGTACTTCTTCAATTTATTATATGACGTTGGTAACACAGATGATATTGACCATTTAGGTAACCGTCGTTTACGTTCTGTTGGTGAATTACTGCAAAACCAATTCCGTATCGGTTTATCTCGTATGGAGCGTGTAGTACGTGAGCGTATGTCAATTAACGACACAGCTGCAATCGTACCGCAACAATTAATCAATATCCGTCCTGTTATCGCTTCAATTAAAGAGTTCTTCGGTAGCTCTCAATTGTCTCAGTTCATGGACCAAACTAACCCATTAGCAGAGTTAACGCATAAGCGTCGTCTATCTGCATTAGGGCCTGGTGGTTTAACACGTGAGCGTGCTGGTATGGAAGTACGTGACGTTCACTACTCTCACTATGGTCGTATGTGTCCGATCGAGACGCCAGAGGGACCGAACATCGGTCTTATCAACTCATTATCATCATTCGCAAAAGTTAACAAGTTTGGCTTCATTGAAACTCCTTACCGCCGTGTTGATCCAGAAACAGGTGCTGTAACGAGCGAGATCCATTACTTAACTGCTGACGAAGAGGATAACTATGTAGTTGCACAAGCGAACTCAACCTTAAATGAAGACGGTACTTTCGCGAACGAAGAAGTTGTTGGACGTTTCCGTGGTGACAACACTGTATTCTCTAAAGACCGTATCGACTACATGGATGTATCACCTAAACAAGTAGTATCTGCTGCGACAGCGTGTATTCCGTTCTTAGAAAACGACGACTCAAACCGTGCGTTAATGGGAGCGAACATGCAACGTCAAGCTGTTCCATTACTATACCCAAATGCACCATTCGTTGGTACAGGTATGGAGCATGTTGATGCACGTGATTCAGGTGCTGCTGTAGTAGCGAAATTCGATGGTATTGTTGAACATGTAGAAGCACGTTCAATTCATGTACGTCGTATCGAGCTAGTAGATGGTAAAGAAGTAAAAGGCGATTTAACGAAATATAAATTACAAAAATTCATTCGTTCTAACCAAGGTACTTCTTATAACCAACGTCCAATCGTAAAAGTTGGCGACCGTGTAAAACCTCGTGATATTTTAGCTGATGGTCCATCTATGGAAAAAGGCGAATTAGCACTTGGTCAAAACGTACTTGTTGCGTTCATGACATGGGACGGCTTCAACTACGAGGATGCTGTAATTATGAGCGAACGCCTTGTTAAAGACGATGTATATACTTCTGTTCATATTGAAGAATATGAATCAGAGTCTCGTGATACTAAGCTTGGACCTGAAGAGATCACACGTGATATTCCAAACGTGGGTGAAGATGCACTTCGTAACTTGGACGACCGCGGTATTATCCGTATCGGTGCAGAAGTTCGCGATGGTGATATTCTAGTAGGTAAAGTTACGCCTAAAGGAGTTACAGAGTTAACTGCGGAAGAGCGTTTATTACATGCTATCTTCGGTGAAAAAGCGCGTGAAGTACGTGATACTTCTCTACGTGTACCACACGGAGCTGGCGGTATCATTTTAGATGTAAAAGTATTCAACCGTGAAGACGGCGATGAATTACCACCAGGTGTAAACCAATTAGTTCGTGCTTATATTGTTCAAAAACGTAAAATCCGCGTTGGTGACAAAATGGCCGGACGTCACGGTAACAAAGGTGTAATTTCACGTATCTTACCGGAAGAGGATATGCCGTTCATGCCGGACGGAACACCAGTTGATATCATGCTTAACCCACTAGGGGTACCTTCTCGTATGAACATCGGACAAGTGCTTGAGCTACACTTAGGTATGGCTTCTCGTTACTTAGGTATTCATATGGCGTCACCAGTATTCGATGGTGCCAACGAAGCCGATGTTTGGGAAACGATGGAAGAAGCTGGTATGAACCGTGACGGTAAAACAATTCTTTATGATGGACGTTCAGGTGAGCCATTCGATAGCCGCGTTTCTGTTGGTATCATGTACATGATCAAACTAGCGCACATGGTTGACGATAAACTTCATGCACGTTCAACTGGACCTTATTCATTAGTAACGCAACAGCCGCTTGGTGGTAAAGCACAATTTGGTGGTCAGCGCTTCGGTGAGATGGAGGTTTGGGCACTTGAAGCATACGGTGCTGCTTACACGTTACAAGAGATTTTAACTGTAAAATCGGATGACGTTGTAGGTCGTGTGAAAACATACGAAGCAATCGTAAAAGGTGAAAGTGTTCCAGAACCAGGTGTTCCAGAATCATTCAAAGTATTAATTAAAGAACTTCAGTCATTAGGTATGGATGTGAAGATGCTTACAATCAACGACGAGGAAGTGGAATTACGCGACCTTGACGATGAAGATGAAGTAGCTGCACCAGTCGAACGATCTAATGACAAAGAAGAAGACCCAGTAGAATCATTTGAATAACTTCAATTGAATCGGGCAGGTATATGCCCTGCCCGGTTTTTCTATTTTCATTCTTAGAATGAAAATAGGCTCTGGCAGATGTCGCAGATTTTATAAAGGAAACTTTATGAGTAAACTCATAAAAATCTGGACGCAATTATGCCAAGGCATAATTGAATAATTTTAGATACAAGTTTCATTATGGCCTAATATGAAATTTTGTAAGTGTAGAGCTACATTAAAAGTCATTTACGACTTATAACTAAAGGGAGGTAGGCTCCTTGATCGATGTTAATGAATTTGAATATATGAAAATTGGTTTAGCTTCACCTGACAAGATCCGTTCTTGGTCATATGGAGAAGTAAAAAAACCAGAAACAATTAACTACCGTACATTAAAACCAGAAAAAGATGGTCTATTCTGTGAACGTATTTTCGGACCAACAAAAGACTGGGAATGTCACTGTGGTAAATATAAGCGTGTACGTTATAAAGGTGTCGTTTGTGACCGTTGTGGCGTAGAAGTTACACGTTCAAAAGTTCGCCGTGAACGTCAAGGACATATCGAACTAGCAGCACCTGTATCACATATTTGGTACTTCAAAGGTATTCCAAGCCGTATGGGTCTTATTTTAGATATGTCTCCACGTGCATTGGAAGAAGTAATTTACTTTGCTTCATATGTAGTAGTTGACCCAGGTCAAACGTCTTTAGGCTATAAAGACCTACTTTCTGAAAAAGAATACCGTGCATACCGTGAAAAGTATGGCAACGAATTCGAAGCAGCGATGGGTGCTGAAGCGATTAAACGTCTTTTAGAGAAAATTGACTTAGAAGACGAAACACAAGTTTTAAAAGAAGAGTTGAAATCTGCACAAGGCCAACGCCGTACACGTGCGATTAAACGTTTAGAAGTAGTAGAATCATTCCGTAACTCAGGCAACAAACCAGAGTGGATGATCTTAGATGTACTACCAGTAATTCCACCAGAGCTTCGTCCAATGGTGCAATTAGATGGTGGACGTTTTGCTACATCTGACTTAAATGACCTTTACCGTCGTGTTATTAACCGTAACAACCGTTTAAAACGTTTACTTGACCTTGGTGCACCAAGCATTATCGTTCAAAACGAAAAACGTATGTTACAAGAAGCGGTTGACGCATTGATCGATAACGGTCGTCGCGGTCGTCCTGTAACAGGTCCTGGTAACCGTCCTTTAAAATCACTTTCACATATGCTGAAGGGGAAACAAGGTCGTTTCCGTCAAAACTTACTTGGTAAACGTGTAGACTACTCTGGTCGTTCGGTTATCGTAGTAGGTCCTAACTTAAAAATGTACCAATGTGGTCTTCCAAAAGAAATGGCGATCGAACTATTCAAACCTTTCGTAATGAAAGAGTTAGTAGAACGTGGCCTTGCCCATAACATTAAGAGTGCAAAACGTAAAATTGAGCGTTTACACAATGAAGTTTGGGATGTTTTAGAAGATGTAATTCGTGAGCATCCGGTATTACTTAACCGTGCACCGACACTACACCGTCTTGGTATCCAAGCATTCGAGCCTACACTAGTAGAAGGCCGTGCAATCCGTCTTCACCCATTAGTATGTACAGCTTATAACGCTGACTTCGATGGTGACCAAATGGCGGTTCACGTTCCACTATCAGCTGAAGCACAAGCAGAAGCTCGCTTACTTATGTTAGCAGCACAAAACATCCTTAACCCGAAAGACGGGAAACCGGTAGTAACTCCATCTCAAGATATGGTATTAGGTAACTATTACTTAACACTTGAGCGTGAAGGTGCTCGTGGTGAAGGAGCAATATTTAATGATTCAAACGAAGTGTTAATCGCCTACCAAAACGGTCATGTACATTTACACTCTCGTATTGCGATTAAAGCAAGCTCATTAAATAACCCGACATTTACTGAAGAACAAAATAAAATGTTCTTATTATCGACTGTAGGTAAAGTTATCTTCAATGAAATTTTACCAAGCTCATTCCCTTATATTAATGAGCCAACAGCATTTAACTTAGAGCAAAAAACACCTGAGAAATACTTCGTAAACTTAACAATTGACGAAGAATTACTGAAAGAAATCGAAGCGACAGAAGGCTATGCTGATTTATCTGAATCAGAAAAAGTTGAAGCACAACGCCGCGCTATTTTAGCGAAGCACTTCACAAATATGCCTGTAGTAGATCCTTTCCGTAAGAAATTCTTAGGAAATGTTATTGCTGAAGTATTCAAAGAGTTCCACATTACAGAAACTTCTAAGATGCTTGACCGCATGAAAAACTTAGGTTTCAAATATTCTACTCGTGCTGGTATTACAGTAGGTGTATCTGATATCGTCGTATTACCTGATAAAGGTGTCATCTTAGAGGAAGCCCAAAGCAAAGTAGATAAAGTAATGATCCAGTTCCGCCGCGGTTTAATCACTGAGGAAGAGCGTTATAACCGAGTTATTAACGTATGGACAGCTGCCAAAGATGAAATTCAAGGCAAGCTGATGAAATCTTTACAAAAAACGAACCCAATCTTCATGATGTCTGACTCTGGTGCCCGTGGTAACGCATCGAACTTTACACAGTTAGCTGGTATGCGTGGTCTGATGGCCAACCCGGCTGGTCGTATTATCGAGTTACCAATCAAGTCTTCATTCCGTGAAGGTTTAACAGTATTAGAGTACTTCATCTCTACACATGGTGCGCGTAAAGGTCTTGCCGATACAGCACTAAAAACTGCCGACTCAGGTTACTTAACTCGTCGTTTAGTAGACGTAGCACAAGATGTTATCGTTCGTGAAGATGACTGTGGTACTGACCGCGGTTTATTAATCGGTTCATTAATGGAAGGAAACGAATTAATCGAAGCGTTAGACGAACGTATTGTTGGTCGTTACGTGAAGAAAACAGTTCGCCATCCAGAAACAGGAGCGGTTATCGTAGAGCGTGATGGTTTAGTTACACAAGATATTGCTCGTGTAATTATCGATGCTAATATCGATGAAATTACAATCCGTTCTGCATTTACATGTAATACAAAACACGGCGTATGTAAAAAATGTTACGGTATGAACTTAGCTACTGGTGAAGAGGTAGAAGTTGGTGAAGCAGTTGGTATTATTGCTGCACAATCTATCGGTGAGCCAGGTACACAGTTAACGATGCGTACATTCCATACAGGTGGTGTAGCCGGTAACGATATTACACAAGGTCTTCCACGTATCCAGGAAATTTTCGAAGCGCGTAACCCTAAAGGTCAAGCGGTCATTTCTGAAATTACTGGTACAGTAATCGAAATCGAAGAGATTCGTGAAGGTCTTAAAGAAGTAACGATCCAAGGTGATGTGGAAACACGTAAATACCAAGCACCTTACAATGCGCGTCTGAAAGTAGCAGAAGGCGACACAATTGTAGCGGGTCAAACATTGTCTGAAGGTTCTATCGATCCGAAGCAATTATTAAAAGTAAAAGATGTATCGACAGTTCAAGAATATTTATTAAAAGAAGTACAGAAAGTATACCGTATGCAAGGGGTAGAAATCGGAGACAAACACATCGAAGTAATGGTTCGCCAAATGCTTCGTAAAGTGCGCGTGATTGAAGCGGGTGACACAGAGTTATTACCAGGGTCACTTCTTGATATCCACCAATTCTCTGAAGCAAATGCTGAAGCCGTATTAAGCGGAAAAACTCCAGCAACTTGCCGTCCTGTCATCTTAGGTATTACAAAAGCTTCTCTTGAAACAGAATCATTCTTATCAGCTGCATCATTCCAGGAAACAACACGTGTGTTAACGGATGCTGCAATTAAAGGTAAACGTGATGAGCTTCTAGGTCTGAAGGAAAACGTAATTATCGGTAAACTAGTTCCGGCTGGTACAGGTATGCAACGTTACCGTCAAATCCGTATGGAGCAAGAAGAATCAGCAGAAGTAATTACAGCTGAATAGCAGTATATATTAATGAAGAGATCCCGACAGAGACCATTTTCTGTCGGGAGATTTTCTTGGAATTTCCTTGGATTAAATATTAACCAACATTCTTTCATAAGAAATCTGTTGACAGTGTAAGTTTGGAATGATAATATATTGAAGGTTGATAGTTAACTGTCTGTACTTAGGAGGATATGAAAATGTCTTACGATCAAGTAAAACAGGCCAGTAAAACAATCATAGGTATAAAGCAAGCAGTGAAAGCAATGTATGCTGGACAAGTAACAGCTCTTTTTGTCGCAATCGATGCAGACAAATGGGTAACCGATCCGGCCATTCTTCTCGCGAAAGAAATCGGTGTACCAGTCAATTACGTCGATTCTAAGAAAGAACTTGGTAAAGCTTGCGGCATTCATGTTGGAGCTGCAGTTGTTGCGATTACTGCGATGTAGTTTTTGTGTAAAGTACACAAAGACTTTGTTTTTACCCAAAAAATGAACCACCTGGATGTGTGGTATTGAAACAAGGAAAAAATGAAGGGAGGACAAATCGATGCCTACAATTAACCAATTAGTACGTAAGCCTCGTCAATCTAAAAGCACGAAATCAAAATCTCCAGCGTTAAACAAAGGATATAACTCATTTAAAAAATCTTTAACTGACGTTAAGTCTCCTCAAAAACGCGGAGTTTGTACTCGTGTAGGTACAATGACACCACGTAAACCGAACTCGGCTTTACGTAAATACGCTCGTGTACGCTTAACTAACCAACTTGAGGTTACTGCGTATATCCCAGGTGAAGGTCACAACTTACAAGAACACAGTGTAGTTCTTATCCGTGGCGGACGCGTAAAAGACTTAGCTGGAGTACGTTACCACATCGTTCGTGGTGCACTTGATACAGCTGGTGTTAACGGTCGTTTACAATCTCGTTCTAAATACGGTACTAAACGCCCTAAAGAAAAAAAATAATTTAAGTTTAAATATACAACGATTTGAAAGGAGGAAAACACATGCCTCGTAAAGGTCCTGTTTCCAAACGTGACGTGTTACCAGATCCACTTTATAATTCAAAACTAGTAACTCGTTTAATCAACAAAATGATGATTGATGGTAAAAGAGGTACTTCTCAAAAGATTTTATACGGAGCTTTTGAATTAGTTCAAGAGCGTTCGGGTCAAAATGCTTTAGAAGTATTTGAAGCTGCATTAAACAACGTAATGCCTGTACTAGAAGTACGTGCTCGTCGTGTTGGTGGTTCTAACTACCAAGTACCAGTAGAAGTTCGTCCAGAACGTCGTACAACTTTAGGTTTACGTTATTTAGTAAACTACGCTCGTCTTCGTGGAGAAAAAACGATGGAAGAGCGCTTAGCTAACGAAATCTTAGATGCATCTAACAACACAGGTGCTTCAGTTAAGAAACGTGAAGATATGCACAAAATGGCAGAAGCGAACAAAGCATTCGCTCACTACCGTTGGTAATTTGATCTTTGCTCTAGCATTGCTGGGGCTAAGATTTTTACCATCTATACAGTTAACCCAATATGGAAGGAGAAATTTCCTATGAAACGCGAATTCTCTCTAGAGAATACACGTAATATTGGGATCATGGCTCACATTGATGCTGGTAAAACAACAACTACTGAGCGTATCCTTTATTACACTGGTAAGATTCACAAAATCGGTGAAACTCATGATGGCGGTTCTCAAATGGACTGGATGGAGCAAGAACAAGAGCGTGGTATCACAATCACTTCTGCTGCAACAACAGCTCAATGGAATGGTCACCGTATTAACATCATCGATACTCCAGGACACGTAGACTTCACTGTTGAAGTTGAACGTTCTTTACGCGTACTTGATGGTGCTGTAACAGTATTAGATGCTCAATCAGGTGTTGAGCCTCAAACTGAAACAGTATGGCGTCAAGCTACAACATACGGAGTTCCTCGTATCGTATTCATCAACAAGATGGATAAAATGGGTGCAGACTTCTTATATTCTGTAGGTACATTACATGAGCGTTTACAAGCTAATGCTCACCCAATCCAATTACCAATCGGTGCTGAAGATGAGTTCCGCGGAATTATCGATTTAATCGAAATGAACGCTACTTTCTACGGTAACGACGAAGGTACAGATGTAACTGTAGGAGAAATTCCTGCAGAATTCATGGATCAAGCTGAAGAGTACCGTGAGAAATTAATCGACGCTGTTGCAAGTGTTGATGAAGAACTTATGGAGAAATACTTAGAAGGCGAAGAAATTACTAAAGAAGAATTAAAAGCAGCAATCCGTAAAGCTACTATCGCGGTAGAATTCTACCCAGTACTTTGTGGTACAGCATTCAAACACAAAGGTGTTCGTAAAATGCTTGATGCGGCTGTTGATTACCTTCCAGCTCCAACAGATGTAGAAGCTATTAAAGGTACTGACGTTGATGGCGACGAAGAAATCATCCGCCATTCTTCTGATGACGAGCCATTCGCAGCTCTTGCATTCAAAGTAATGACAGACCCATTCGTAGGTAAGTTAACATTCTTCCGTGTGTACTCAGGTACATTGGATTCAGGTTCTTACGTACAAAACTCTTCTAAAGGTAAACGTGAGCGTGTAGGTCGTATCCTACAAATGCACGCTAACTCTCGTGAAGAGATTTCTAAAGTATTCGCTGGTGACATCGCTGCTGCTGTAGGTCTTAAAGATACTACAACAGGTGATACTCTATGTGACGAGAAAAACCTTGTTATCTTAGAGTCAATGGAATTCCCAGAACCAGTTATCTCTCTTTCTGTAGAACCAAAATCTAAAGCTGACCAAGATAAAATGGGTCAAGCTTTACAAAAACTACAAGAAGAAGATCCAACATTCCGTGCACATACTGACACTGAAACAGGTCAAACAATCATCTCTGGTATGGGTGAACTTCACCTTGATATCTTAGTTGACCGTATGAAACGTGAATTTAAAGTTGAAGCTAACGTGGGTGCTCCAATGGTATCTTACCGTGAAACATTCCGTAGCGAAGCTAAAGTTCAAGGTAAATTCTCTCGTCAATCTGGTGGTCGCGGTCAATACGGTGACGTAACGATCGAGTTCTCTCCAAATGAAGAGGGTAAAGGTTTCGAATTCGAAAACGCTATCGTTGGTGGTGTTGTACCTCGTGAATACATCCCTGCAGTAGAAGCGGGTCTACGTGACTCTCTTGACCGCGGTGTTGTTGCTGGTTACCCACTAATCGACATTAAAGCAAAATTAGTATTCGGTTCTTACCATGACGTTGACTCAAGTGAAATGGCGTTCAAAATCGCTGCATCTATGGCATTAAAAGAAGCAGCTAAAAAATGTAACCCAGTTATCTTAGAGCCAATGATGAAAGTTGAAGTTGTAATTCCAGAAGAGTACCTTGGTGATATTATGGGTAACATTACTGCTCGTCGCGGTCGCGTAGAGGGTATGGAAGCTCGTGGTAACTCTCAAGTAGTACGTTCTATGGTTCCACTATCTGAAATGTTCGGATATGCTACAACTTTACGTTCTGCAACTCAAGGTCGCGGTGTATTCTCAATGGTGTTCGATCACTATGAAGAAGTACCAAAATCAATTGCAGAAGATATTATCAAAAAAAATAAAGGTGAATAATTGAAATTTCACCTTGCATCAAGTATAAATAATTTGTAAGCTATGATTGACTGACTATAGATGGGGCCCGTTTATAGTCGGCATCTTAGAATAAATAATTTTAAAAAAAATAAAACATATCTCTGAGGAGGCATTTTCTAATGGCTAAAGAAAAATTTGACCGTTCAAAAACGCATGCTAACGTTGGTACAATCGGACACGTTGACCATGGTAAAACAACTTTAACTGCTGCTATCGCAACAGTTCTTTCTAAAAAAATGGGTGGTGCAGCTAAATCTTACGCTGACATCGACAACGCTCCAGAAGAAAAAGAGCGCGGTATCACAATCAATACTTCTCACGTAGAGTATGAAACTGCAACTCGTCACTATGCACACGTTGACTGTCCAGGTCACGCTGACTATGTTAAAAACATGATCACTGGTGCTGCACAAATGGACGGCGGTATCTTAGTAGTATCTGCTGCTGACGGCCCAATGCCACAAACTCGTGAGCACATCTTACTTTCTAAACAAGTAGGTGTTCCTTACTTAGTAGTATTCATGAACAAATGTGATATGGTTGACGACGAAGAATTATTAGAGTTAGTAGAAATGGAAATCCGTGACTTACTATCTGAATATGACTTCCCAGGCGACGATGTTCCAGTAATCAAAGGTTCTGCATTAAAAGCTTTAGAAGGCGAAGCAGAATGGGAAGAAAAAATCGTTGAATTAATGGACGCTGTAGATTCTTACATCCCAACTCCAGAACGTCAAACTGACAAACCATTCATGATGCCAGTAGAGGACGTATTCTCTATCACTGGTCGTGGTACAGTAGCAACTGGCCGTGTTGAACGTGGTCAAGTTAAAGTTGGTGACGTTGTAGAAGTTATCGGTATCGAAGAAGAAGCTAAAACTACAACTGTAACTGGTGTAGAAATGTTCCGTAAATTATTAGATTACGCTGAAGCTGGTGACAACATCGGTGCTTTATTACGTGGTATTGCTCGTGAAGATATCCAACGTGGTCAAGTATTAGCTAAACCAGGTTCAATCACTCCACACACTAACTTCAAAGCTGAAGTTTATGTATTATCAAAAGAAGAGGGTGGACGTCACACTCCATTCTTCTCTAACTACCGTCCTCAGTTCTACTTCCGTACAACTGACGTAACTGGTATCTGCATGTTACCAGAAGGCGTAGAAATGGTTATGCCTGGCGACAACATCGAAATGACTGTTGAATTAATCGCTCCAATCGCTTTAGAAGAAGGTACTAAATTCTCTATCCGTGAGGGTGGCCGTACTGTAGGCGCTGGCGTAGTAGCATCTATCCAAAAATAATTTTAGCTAATCGCTAATTTTCAAAAACACCTTGCAGGGACGCTTGCAAGGTGTTTTTTTTGTACCCTTTATAGCGTAAAAGCATAATGTTTATTCAATATATGTATTTCATTTATATATCATGACTCTTGTATAATGAAACGTAAGAACAGGGGATTCTAATGAATTATTAGAAATGTTCATTTAAAAGGGGGATTTATAGTGACAAATTATGTGCAAGTGGGAAACTTACAAGTAGCAGAAGTATTATTTCAGTTTATTAATGAGCGAGTTTTACCGAATAGCGGAGTAGAGCAAACGGCATTTTGGAACGGATTTGATCAGCTTATTCATGAGCTGGCACCGGAAAATAAGGCATTGCTTGCTAAACGGGATACACTGCAAACACAAATTAATGAATGGCATAAAGGAAATAAGGGGAATTTCCAATTTGCCGACTATAAATCATTTTTAGAAGAAATCGGTTACTTAGAACCAAAAGTAGAAGATTTCAAAGTGGAAACAGAGAATGTGGATACAGAAATTGCATATCAGGCAGGTCCGCAGCTCGTTGTACCTGTTAGCAATGCACGTTATGCGATCAATGCAGCAAACGCACGTTGGGGAAGTTTCTATGATGCCCTTTATGGTACGGATGCTATCAGTAGTGAAGATGGTGCAGAAGCAGGCAAAGGTTATAATCCGATTCGTGGTAATAAGGTAATTGCGTATGCTAAAAAGTTTTTAGATCAAGCTGCTCCTTTAACAGCAGCTTCACATAAAGAAGCGACATCCTATAAAATTGTAGAAGGTAAACTAGTCATTACACTTACAAATGGTGAAACAACGACATTGAATGAACCTGAAAAGTTAGTTGGCTATCAAGGAACGGCAGAACAGCCGACTGCAGTTTTACTGAAAAATAATGATTTACACATTGAAATTCAAATAGACCGTAACCATCTAATCGGAAAAGATGATGCAGCTGGTGTAAAAGATATTTATTTAGAGTCTGCAATCACAACAATTATGGACTGCGAAGACTCGGTAGCGGCAGTAGATGCAGAAGATAAAGTGGAAGTTTATGCGAACTGGTTAGGCCTAATGAAAGGCGACTTGACGGCAACTTTTGAAAAAGGCTCTAAAACCGTAACACGTACATTAAATCCTGACCGTGTATATACGGGAGTTAATGGTGAGACAGTAACATTAAACGGACGTTCGTTAATGTTTATCCGCAATGTAGGACACTTAATGACAAATCCGGCTATTTTAGATAAAGATGGCGGTGAAGTGCCTGAAGGAATAATGGATGGTGTCGTAACGAGCTTAATCGCGAAGCATGAAGTGATTGGCAATGGTCAGTATAAAAACTCGCAAAAAGGTTCTATTTATATCGTAAAACCGAAAATGCATGGCTCAAAAGAAGTAGCCTTTGCGAATAAACTGTTTGAGCGTGTAGAAGATTTAATTGGGTTGGAACGTTTCACTTTAAAGATTGGTGTTATGGATGAGGAGCGTCGTACATCACTTAACTTGAAAGCATGTATTCGTGAAGTGAAAAACCGGATCGTATTTATCAATACCGGATTCCTGGATCGTACTGGTGATGAAATTCATACATCGATGGAGGCAGGCCCAATGATTCGCAAAGGCGATATGAAAACTTCAACATGGCTTACTTCATATGAGAAATCGAATGTCATTGTTGGGTTAAATGCAGGCTTGCAAGGACGTGCACAAATCGGTAAAGGAATGTGGGCAATGCCGGACTTAATGGCGGATATGATTGAGCAAAAAATCAATCATCCGAAAGCAGGGGCAAATACTGCCTGGGTACCATCGCCGACAGCCGCAACGTTACATGCAACGCATTACCACGAAGTAAATGTAAAAGATGTTCAAAAAGGTATTGTGACATCGGAAGATTTACAGGATGCGATTTTGGAAATACCGGTAGCGGCAAATACAGACTGGTCACCGGAAGAAATTCAAAACGAGCTTGATAATAATGTACAGGGAATTCTAGGCTATGTTGTTCGCTGGGTAGAACATGGAGTGGGTTGTTCGAAAGTGCCGGACATTAATGATATCGGCTTAATGGAAGACCGTGCAACACTGCGTATTTCAAGTCAGCATGTAGCAAACTGGCTGCATCACGGAATTTGTACGAAAGAGCAAGTAGAGGAATCATTGAACCGCATGGCAAAAGTTGTTGATGAACAAAATGCCGATGATCCGGATTACTCGCCTATGTCAGCAAACTATGAAGGTTCCGTAGCATTCCAAGCGGCAAGTGAATTGATATTTAAAGGTTATAATCAGCCAAACGGCTATACAGAACCGATTTTACACAAAAAGCGTATTGAAGCTAAAGCAAAACAAAAAGTAAACGCGTAATTTTCTAAGTGACTACTATTTCTTCTGAAATAGTAGTCTTTTTCATTTAAATGATAAAAATAAGTGCGGATTCACTTAATATATAGGTGAAATGGTATAATAGTCATAATATAGTAATTTAAGTAATAGGAAAGAAGAGAATCAAAATGCAAAACAGAATAGAATCCTTAGATGCGCTTATTTCAATGATTTCAGTTATGAAAGAAGCAATTCCGACAGAATTATCAATTGCCGTATGTGATCTTGAAAAGTTTATAGCCTATTTCCCTGCAAAAGATTTAGATCTGAAAATACAAGTAGGTCAACAATTGAATCATGATGAACCGCTCATGATTGCATTGAAGAAAGGCCGACGTTTAGAAGCAGTTGTACCCGCGGATTATTATGGTTTTGAATTTATCGGAACTGCAACGCCATTATACGATCAAACAGGTAAAACCATTGGAGGAATTGCTGTCCAAGTAAGAAAGCATTCTGAATTAATAGAAATTTCCCAAGCAATAACGGGTTCTTTAACACATGCAAATGAACAGATCGTCAATATAGCGGGTGGTTCTACAAGCTTAAAAGAGTCGGCAAATGAGTTACTGCAACAATCGAAACAGGCTGAAAAGAATGTTCAACACACTTCCGAAATTTTATCATTGTTGAAGCGTATGGCAGACCAAACGAATCTGCTCGGTTTAAATGCCGCAATCGAAGCTGCCCGTGCAGGCGAAAAAGGGAAAGGTTTTGAAGTCGTAGCGACGGAAATCCGAAAGTTTTCAAAAGAAACAATTGAATCTACACAAAAAATTAGAGAAACGATGGATCAAATCAACGAGGCTACACAAAAAATTACAACCTCCATTGCTCAAATTTCCACTATCGGAACATTACAGAGCGAGTCCATTCAACAAGTTTCCGATTTTGTAAAGGAAATCCAAGTGATGTCTACACAATTAAATGAATATGCCAATAAATTATAAAATGGTTGCCTAGAGATACTGAAACTTTCTAGGCAACCATTTTATTTAGAAACGAATTCACGGGCAAGTTTAATAAATTCCCGTACTGCGAAAGGTAAGTATTTATTTTTCTTCCACGTAACCCCCAGCTCAAGATAAATCTCTTCTTCCTGAAAAGGGATGCATTTAATCGATTTGTAAGGGATTTTTTCAGCTAGCTTTTTCGGAAGCAGCGCAATCCCCAGTTTTGCCTGAACCATTTCGATAAATAAGTCTTTTTGCGTTGTTTCACAGGCAATTGTAGGGAAGAATCCATGTTTTGAGCATTCCTCGGTAATGCGGTCATATAAAATGAAATCTTTCCGGTAAATAATAAAGGTTTCGTTTGCCAGTTCACTTAGCTGGATTGTCTTCTTTATTGCCAAAGGGTGACTCTCATGGACGATTAACATTAATGGATCTTTTAAAAATCGGATCGTTTCCAAAGACTCGTTCGTCGAAGTCACACTGCATACTAATCCGACATCCAGTTCACCTGCTTCAATTTCCTGGCGTATGCGCTTTGTTCCGACTTCTGTTAATAAAATTTCGATATATGGATTAAGCTCTTTATAATAGCTGATTAATTTTGAAAAAAATTCGGCGCCTACGATTGGTGGTATCCCAATGCGAATTTGGCCTTTCTTTAATTCCATCAAATCCGTTAATTCCGAGCGCAGGTTTTGAAATGATTCAAGTACTTGCATCGAATTCACAAGAACGGCCTGACCGGCATCCGTCAGCTCAAGCTGTTTGGATGAACGGTAAAATAAAGGTACGCCCAGTTCTGACTCAAAGTTTTGAATTGCTTTACTAATGGATGGCTGTGATACGTGCAGGGTTGCCGCTGCCTTCGTAAAACTTAAATGCTTGGCTACTTCAACAAAGTATTCGATTTGGCGTAAGTCCATTTTTCTTTTCCACCTCTTCACCTGTAATTCCTTTAATTGAATTGATTATAGCAAAGTTTGTAACGGTTGGATTGCTTGTTTTTGTATAATGGGAGTATATAGAAGGAGTGATGTTCTTTGAAGGTACTATTAATAGAAGATGATGTCTCCATATTTGAATTGATAGGCGAACGATTAGCACAGTGGAATATACAAGTAATTGGACCGAAAGATTTTCAACATATAATGGTAACTTTTAATGAAGAAGAGCCTCAGCTTGTTATTATTGATATTCAATTGCCAGCATTTGACGGTTTCCATTGGTGTCGTGAAATAAGGGCAGTATCAAACATCCCTATTTTATTTCTTTCCTCACGTGATCATCCAATGGATATGATTATGGCGATGCAAATGGGAGCGGATGACTTTGTGCAAAAACCTTTCCATACTGAAGTATTAGTCGCAAAAGTACAAGCGTTGTTGCGTCGTGCTTATAATTATCAGGAAACACAGCAAAGTGATTTTGAAAGATGGAATGGTGCCGAGATTCATTATGACCGCGCGACTGTTCATTATAAAGAGCAACAGATCGAGTTAACGAAAAACGAGCTGTTTATATTAAAGGTGCTGGTCAAGGCAAAAGGACAAATCGTCTCCCGTGATGAACTTATGCGTAAATTATGGGATGATGAACGCTTCGTAAATGATAATACATTAACGGTCAACGTAAACCGTTTACGCCAACGTTTAGAGGATATTGGTCTTTTCAATGTCATAGTGACGAAAAAAGGTCTTGGCTACATGGCGGTGAATGAATGATCCGTTTGTTTATAAGACAATATTTATCCGCCATCTTCTTTGTTATCCTGCTTCAGCTGCTTATGAATCTGATATTATTCCTCGACACTGGATTCCATGGGGTTTCTTTACTTTATTTAAACATTATCTGGTTTACACTTGTAGCAGGTTATTTCAGTTTACGCTATGTGAAAGACAGGAAGTTAATGAAGCCCTATTCGAAGTTTAGTGGAACTTACTATGATGTTATTCATGAAGATTATAAAGAACAGCTCGCTGATAAGAATATAAAAATACAAGAACAAAAGCAGATCGTATTAGAAAGACAGGACGAGCTTTTAGCATGGGTACATGAAATGAAGTCCCCATTAACAGCAATGCAGCTATTGATGGAAAAAGTCGAGAATGGTGAAGTGAAGGAGCGCATCGAAAATGAATGGCTGCGCCTTTATTTATTATTAGATCAGCAGCTTCATGCAACACGTCTAATGACTATCGAGCTAGATAACCGTATTGAAAAAGTAAAGGTGAAGGATGTACTGATTCAGGAAATTAAAGCATTGCGCAGCTGGTGTTTTGAAAAGCAGCTCGCCATTGATCTGGAAGTGGATAATCTAACTGTACAATCAGATGCAAAGTGGCTAGGTTTTATCGTAAGGCAAATTTTATCGAATGCGGTTAAGTATAGCCATATCGGGGGAGAAATTAGAATATCGTCTCAAATCGTTAAGGAGCAGGCAGTTCTTATCGTTCAAGATGACGGAATCGGTATAAAGCGTGAAGATTTGCCGCGAGTATTCCGGAAATCCTATACGGGAACAATTGGTCGTGAAACGAGTGCTGCAACAGGAATGGGGCTGTACCTTGCTAAACAGGCAGCACAATCACTGCATATTGTTCTGGCAATCGAATCAACAGAAGGGGCAGGTACCACTGTTAAGGTTACTTTCCCTATTATGAATGACTATCAAAAAACGCTTGGAATGTGACGAACTTGTCACTTACCACGCGTTTTTGTCATGTAAATCAAACGATTCCCGGTAACGGAACATGTAGAATGAAAGTAACAAGAAAGGGTGGAAACGATGAGCATTTTAATCGCACGTAAAATTCGAAAAACATATGGCAAGCGCGCTCTTGCACAGGAAGTTTTAAAGGGCATAGATTTGGAAGTGGAAAAAGGTGAATTTGTCGGTATTATGGGTGCTTCAGGCTCGGGCAAAACAACATTATTAAATGTACTGTGCTCCATAGACCAGGTGACAGACGGATTTGTTGAAATCAATGGACAAAAGCTCCAAGGAATGAAGGAGCGTACATTGGCGAAGTTTAGACGCGATGAACTCGGTTTCATCTTCCAGGATTATAATTTACTGGACACATTGACGGTAAAGGAAAATATACTGTTGCCGTTATCGCTCAGCTCTATTCCAAAAGCGGCGGCGGAGCAACGTTTACAGGAGCTCGTAACAATTTTAGGGATTGGTGATATTTTAACGAAATACCCGAATGAGATATCCGGTGGCCAAAAGCAGCGAACATCGGCAGCAAGAGCCCTAGTAACTAATCCATCACTTGTATTTGCAGATGAGCCAACAGGGGCACTTGATTCAAAAGCCGCTACAGCACTGCTCGATAATTTAGAGAAAATCAATAAAGCAAAAAACGCAACGATCATGATGGTAACACATGATGCCATTGCAGCAAGCTTCTGTTCGCGTGTACTGTTTTTAAAAGACGGACAAATTTATACGGAATTGTATAAAGGGGATAAATCACGCAATGAATTTTTCCAGCAAATTTTGAATACGCAAAGTGTTTTAGGCGGTGAGCAGAGTGAAGCTTAATCAGCTTGTTTTTAAAAGCATGATAAAGAATATGCGTCACTATTATTTATACTTTTTCGCACTCATTTTCAGTGTGACGCTGTTTTTCTCATTTGTAACACTGCAGTATAATGAGTCGGTCATGGAAGCGACAAAAGCTAGCGGAACGGCAGCTTCAGGATTTGAAGCAGCATCTTATATGCTGTATTTTATCGTTCTATTCTTCGTACTGTATGCCAATCACTTATTTATTAAGCGACGCAGCAAGGAAATTGGATTGTATCAATTGGTCGGTATGACAAAAGGGCTTGTGACACGACTGATCGCCTTCGAAAACATTCTATTATTTGCCGGAGCAGTAAGCGTCGGAATTTTATTAGGCTTTTTAAGTTCACGTTTATTTGCGATGATCTTACTGAAGCTATTAAATTTTGAAGCGGTTGTCACTTTGAGTATCAATAAAGTCGCAGTTGTGAATACGTTATTCGTTTTTGGCATTCTGTTAGTAATTATTTTAATGCAAATGGCATTTATGGTGTACAGAACAAGTTTGCTTTCGCTATTTAACGCATCCAAGCAGGCAGACGAGCGTGTCAAACGCTTTAGCGTATTCCCTATGGTAATGGGTGCTATTGGATTAGCATTGATTATTTATGGCTACTATGAGAGTACGTTATTATTTACAGGACATACAACAAACTTATTTTTAAGCATGGTCATTATATTAGCGACGACAATCGGCGGAACTTACTTTGTCTTCCGCTATTCGGTTGCATTCATATTAAATTTGTTCCGTCTAAGAAAGAAAGGACATTTGAATTTAACCGATGTTCTGGCGCTTACACCAATTATGCATCGTATGAAGGGTAACGCTAAATCCCTGACACTCATTACTGTTATTACGGCAGTGTCTCTTGCCATTACGACTCTTTCCTACATTAGCTATTATTCGGCAAATAGTACGGCTGAAAATTCAGTACCAGCAGATTATATAATAGTAGATGGGCGTGGAGATGCATTCTTTGAAGCACTGGAGCAGAATGAAATTGCATTTGAGGAAAAGACATTTAGACTAACAAGCGCACAATTTGATATGTCGAAAATTTTCTCTGGTGAAACGGTCGAGATGCTTCAAGGCAATACAATGGCAGATGTGCTAATGATTCCGATTTCAGACTACCAGCAGATTGATCCTAATGCCCAGCTTTCTGAGAACGAAGCAATTATTGCCGGGTATAACGGCTTTCAGGCAAATATAATGCCGCTGGAAGCACCTTTAGATTTAACAATTTTGCATCAAGAACAACAATTTCCTTTAAAAGTTAAGGAAGTAAACGAGACAACGATTGTGGCGTGGCGTATTACGGCAGGTGGTTTTGTTGTTATCGTTGAAGACCATGTGTTTGAGCAGTTACAACAGCTAAACGAGGAACATGCAATCGGCTACACAACACAAGAGCAGACATCGATTAACCTGGTTGATGCGGATGATGAAACATACAAGGTCACGGAAAAGCTTTATAAACAAACTGGTGCGAATATATTTACTGAAAGTGAAGATGGCGGTGAATTGAATAAAATCAGTTCTCAAAAAGCTACAGTTGAATACAATTTAAACCTTTACGGAACGACAATCTTCACAACGGCGTTTTTAGGTTTAGCCTTTTTACTGGCAACGGGCAGCATTTTATACTTTAAGCAAATGTCTGAAGCGGATGAAGAGATGGAATCCTATAAGATTCTTCGTAAAATCGGTTTTACACAAGAGGAGTTAACGCGCGGTATAATGATGAAACAGTTATTTAACTTTGGTGTTCCTCTACTGATCGGACTGTTGCACAGTTACTTTGCAGTGAAATCAGGCTGGTTCTTTTTCGGTACAGAACTGACAACGCCTCTACTTGTTACAATGGGATTATATATATTCATGTATATCGTATTTGCTGCATTAACAATCAATTATTACAGAAAAATAATAAAACAGGCTTTATAATACTTCAAACCGTCAATTTTCTCTTATTTGACGGTTTTATTTTCTATCTATCCGTTGACTCCTATGCAATTTTCTTGTAACTTTAACACATTAGTAATTTAGCAGACGAAAGTGAAGTGTACAACATGAATGCTGTTTTAATAGCGGTAGGAGTAATGCTTATTTTAAGCCTGCTGCGTATAAATGTAGTTTTATCCTTGACGATTGGGGCGATTATTGGCGGCCTTGTCGGCGGATTAGATATAACAGAGACAATCAAGGCCTTTGTAGACGGTCTTGGCGGGGGAGCAACAATCGCGCTAAGCTATGCACTGCTTGGTGGATTTGCACTTGCAATATCTCGCACTGGTATACCGGAAGTATTAGTAAAAGCGATTTTAAAAATTGTACAGCGTGAAGGCGATTCCCAAAAGAAAGGTGCTGCCAAAGCATTAATCTTCTTAGTACTATTGGCAATGGCAATCATGTCGCAAAACCTGATTCCGGTGCATATCGCATTTATTCCATTGATCGTACCGCCGATAATCAAAATTATGAACATGCTGCAAATTGACCGCCGTTTAATCGCATGTATTTTAACGTTCGGTTTAGTTATGCCGTATATGTTCATACCAGCAGGGTTCGGTTTAATTTATCAGGGTATTATTGTCGATCAGATGGCTATAGCAGGGCTTGACGTTACTTTGAGCGATGTTCCTAAGGCAATGGTCATTGTAGCGTTAGGGATGGCTGTAGGGCTTGCAGGTGCCTTTATTGCCTACCGTAAACCGAGACAATATGAAAACATCGAACTTGAAACAACGAATGATTTAAATAAAGAAGTAAATACATTACACATTATTTTTGCGGCAGTAGCGTTAATTACTTCTATAGTAGTACAAGTAATGACAGATTCAATGATTGTCGGATCGATTGCCGGTATTCTCATTTTATATATTACTGGTGCACTAAAAGTAAAAGAAGCCGATCAGGTTCTATCAGATGGAATGCGTATGATGGCGTTTGTCGGGTTCGTTATGATATCAGCGAATGGATTTTCCGCTGTTATCAATGCTACAGGGGATGTTGAAACACTAGTATCCGGTGCAATGGACATCTTCGACGGGAATGTAAGTATAGCAGTTTTAATTATGTTAGTTGTAGGTTTAATTGTAACAATAGGTATCGGTTCTTCATTTGCAACGATTCCAATCATTGCAGCTATCTTTGTTCCAATTGCAATGGAACTGGGACTAAGTGAATTAGCTATCATTTGTTTAATCGGAACAGCGGGTGTTCTAGGTGATGCTGGTTCCCCGGCATCCGATTCAACATTAGGTCCGACAGCAGGGCTAAATGTCGATGGACAACATAATCATATTTGGGACACATGTGTACCGACATTTATCTTCTATAATATTCCGCAGATCATTTTCGGCTGGATTGCAGTCGTTTTCTTCCTATAGTAATAGTCGTCGCTTTCAGCAAATAGAAAGCGGCGTTTTTTTCGTTTTCTAGACCGTTAGTTTTCAGAATAATATATTTAAAACATATTACTCCCTTTTCAGTTGCTTTCATCGTCAGAAACTTATATACTAATAAACGGCTCAAAAAGAGCGAACCTATTTATAAAGAATAAAACATTATGAAAAGAATTTTGCTAAAAGACTTGCGAACTTCTTTTTTATTGTATATAATGTTGAATGTTGGTCTTTGACTGCGATGAAGCGAGAGGTTGCCGACACACCCGGCCGCTTTGCCATGGCGGTGTGTAGGAGAAATTTTCGTGGAGAATGTCTAGAAAATAGGCGAGAAGGAGGGAAAGTAATGGCAAAACAAAAAATTCGTATTCGTTTAAAAGCATATGATCACCGTATCCTTGATCAATCTGCTGAGAAAATCGTTGAAACTGCGAAACGTTCAGGTGCTGGAGTATCGGGTCCGATCCCACTACCAACTGAAAGATCTGTATACACGATCTTACGTGCGGTTCATAAGTACAAAGATTCTCGTGAGCAATTTGAAATGCGCACACATAAACGTCTTATCGACATCGTTAACCCGACACCACAAACTGTTGATGCGTTAATGAAGCTTGATTTACCATCTGGCGTTGATATCGAAATCAAACTTTAATGGTAAAAACAAATATAAAACTTTTTCTAAAATTTACAGGAGGTGTGACAAATGACTAAAGGAATCTTAGGTAGAAAAATTGGTATGACTCAAGTTTTCGCTGAAAACGGAGATCTTATCCCAGTAACAGTAATCGAAGCTACTCCAAACGTAGTTTTACAAAAGAAATCTGTTGAAACTGATGGCTACGAAGCGATCCAATTAGGTTTTGAAGACAAGCGCGTTAAGCTTTCAAACAAACCTGAACAAGGTCACGTAGCAAAAGCAAATACTGCTCCTAAGCGCTTCATCCGTGAGTTCCGCAACTTAGAAGCTGCGACTTACGAAGTTGGTCAAGAAGTCAAGGTTGAAATTTTCGCTGAAGGCGATGTAATCGATGTAACAGGTGTAACAAAAGGTAAAGGTTTCCAAGGTGTTATTAAACGTCACGGACAATCTCGCGGCCCTATGTCTCACGGTTCTCGTTACCACCGTCGTCCTGGTTCAATGGGTCCAGTTGCCCCGAACCGCGTATTCAAACAAAAGAAATTACCTGGTCAAATGGGTGGCACAGTTGTTACTATTCAAAACCTTGAAATCGTTAAGGTTGACGTAGAGCGCAACTTACTACTTGTTAAAGGTAATGTTCCTGGTTCTAAAAAAGCATTAGTAACAGTTAAAACTGCTATTAAATCAAAATAATTCTCTTAAAGAAAGGAGGAAACAGGAATGACAAAGGTTTCAGTACTTAGTCAAACAGGTGCTTCAGTTGGTGAAATCGAATTAAACGATGCGATTTTCGGAATCGAGCCAAACGAAGCTGTATTATTCGACGCTGTAGTTGCACAACGTGCTTCTTTACGTCAAGGTAATCACAAAGTTAAAAACCGTTCTGCAGTTGCTGGTGGTGGTCGTAAACCATGGCGTCAAAAAGGAACTGGTCGTGCTCGTCAAGGTTCGATCCGCTCTCCACAATGGCGTGGTGGTGGTGTTGTATTCGGTCCTACTCCACGTAGCTACTCTTACAAACTACCTAAGAAAGTTCGCCGTTTAGCAATTAAATCTGCTTTATCTGCGAAAGTATTAGAACAAAACGTAGTAGTACTTGATGCATTATCATTTGATGCACCAAAAACTAAAGATTTCAAATCAGTATTAGCTGCTTTAGAAATCAACAAAAAAGCATTATTCGTAACTGCTGAAGTTAACGAAAACGCTATTTTATCTGCTCGTAACATCCCTGGTGTTACAGTGTTAACAGCTGAAGGAATCAACGTATTAGACTTATTAGGTCACGATAAAGTTGTATTCACTCAAGATGCTGTAAAAAAAGTTGAGGAGGTGCTTGGATAATGGAAGCACGTGATATCTTAAAACGTCCGGTCATTACTGAGCGTTCTTCAGAAATTATGGCAGAGAAAAAGTATACTTTCGAAGTAGACACTCGCGCTAACAAAACTCAAGTTAAAGACGCTGTTGAAGAAATCTTCGGTGTTAAAGTTGAGAAAGTAAACGTAATGAACTACAAAGGTAAGTTCAAACGCGTTGGTAAATTCGGTGGATACACTAACAAACGTCGTAAAGCGATTGTTAAATTAACTGCTGATTCAAAAGAAATCGAGTTATTCGAAATCTAATTCTAAATTTATATAAGTAACCTTTAAGAAGGAGGGAATACAAATGGCGATTAAAAAGTATAAGCCAACCTCAAATGGTCGTCGTAACATGACGTCATCTGACTTTGCTGAAATCACTACTAATAAACCTGAAAAGTCTTTATTAGAACCGACTAAACGCAAAGCTGGTCGTAACAACCAGGGTAAAATTACTGTTCGTCATCACGGTGGCGGTCACAAGAAACAATACCGTGTTATCGATTTTAAACGTCTTAAAGACGGCATTCCAGGACGCGTTGCTACAATCGAGTACGATCCAAACCGTTCTGCGAACATCGCTTTAATTAACTATGCTGACGGTGAAAAACGTTACATCTTAGCTCCGAAAGGTCTTGAAGTAGGTCAAACTATTTATTCAGGTCCAGAAGCGGATATCAAAGTAGGTAACGCATTACCACTAGCAAACATTCCAATGGGTACAACAATCCATAACATCGAAATGAAACCTGGTAAAGGTGGACAATTAGTACGTTCAGCTGGTACTTCTGCGCAAGTATTAGGTCGTGAAGGCAAGTACGTAATCGTTCGTTTACAATCTGGTGAAGTACGTTTAATCCTTGCTACTTGCCGTGCAACAATCGGTCAAGTTGGTAACGAACAACACGAACTTATCAACATCGGTAAAGCAGGTCGTTCTCGTTGGTTAGGTAAACGCCCAACAGTACGTGGTTCTGTAATGAACCCTAACGATCACCCACACGGTGGTGGTGAAGGACGTTCTCCAATCGGACGTAAATCTCCAATGACACCATGGGGCAAACCAGCTCTTGGTTACAAAACTCGTAGCAAGAAAAATAAATCATCTAAATTTATTATTCGTGGACGTAAAAAATAATGTGGTAAAACTACGGTTCAGTTCGAGAGCCGTGGTCGTATCACGGAGGGAGGTTCCTAAATGGGTCGCAGCTTAAAGAAAGGACCTTTTGTTGATGACCACCTAATGAAAAAGGTGGAAGCACAAGAGGCTTCTGAGAAAAAACAGGTTATTAAAACTTGGTCTCGCCGTTCTACTATCTTCCCAAACTTCATCGGTTTAACAATCGCTGTATATGATGGACGTAAACACGTTCCTGTATACGTAACTGAAGATATGGTAGGTCATAAACTTGGTGAGTTCGCACCAACTCGTACTTATAAAGGTCACGGTGCAGATGACAAGAAAACAAGACGCTAATTTTGAGAGGAGGTAAATCCTAATGACACAAGCTAAAGCTATCGCTCGTACAGTTCGCATCGCTCCTCGTAAAGTACGTCTAGTAGTAGACTTAATCCGAGGCAAGCAAATTGGTGAAGCAGTTGCAATTTTACGTCATACTCCAAAAGCGGCGTCTCCAGTCGTTGAGAAAGTATTAAAATCTGCAGTTGCTAACGCTGAACATAACTATGAGTTAGATGTTAATAACTTAGTTGTATCTGAAATCTTTGTTGATGAAGGTCCAACATTAAAACGTTTCCGTCCACGTGCACAAGGTCGTGCGTCGGCAATCAACAAACGTACAAGCCACATTACAATCGTGGTATCTGAGAAGAAGGAGGTTTAATCCGTGGGTCAAAAAGTACATCCAATAGGACTACGTGTTGGTGTTATTCGTGACTGGGAGTCAAAGTGGTTCGCTGAGAAAGACTACGCTAACTTATTACACGAAGACATCAAAGTACGTAAATATATCGAATCTAAACTTAAAGATGCATCTGTATCTAAAGTAGAAATCGAACGCGCTGCAAATCGCGTAAACATCACTATTCACACTGCGAAACCAGGTATGGTTATCGGTAAAGGTGGTACGGAAGTTGAAAACTTACGTAAACACTTAACTGAAGTAACTGGTAAACGTGTGCATATCAACATTATTGAAATCAAACGTGCAGATCTTGACGCTAAATTAGTAGCTGAAAACATCGCTCGTCAACTTGAGAACCGCGTATCATTCCGTCGTGCTCAAAAACAATCAATCCAACGCACAATGCGCGCTGGTGCAAAAGGTATTAAAACACAAGTATCTGGTCGTTTAGGTGGCGCTGATATCGCGCGTGCTGAACACTATAGTGAAGGAACTGTTCCGCTTCATACATTACGTGCTGACATTGATTATGCACATGCAGAAGCTGATACTACTTACGGTAAACTAGGCGTTAAAGTTTGGATCTACCGTGGTGAAGTCCTTCCTACTAAAAAGAACTCTGTGGAAGGAGGCAAATAATATGTTATTACCTAAACGCGTAAAATATCGTCGTGAACACCGTGGTAACATGCGTGGAGAAGCGAAAGGCGGTAAAGAAGTATCTTTCGGTGAGTTTGGCTTACAAGCTACAACAGCATCTTGGATTACAAACCGTCAAATCGAATCTGCTCGTATCGCAATGACTCGTTACATGAAACGTGGCGGTAAAGTTTGGATCAAAATCTTCCCACATAAACCTTACACGAAAAAGCCTCTAGAAGTCCGAATGGGTTCTGGTAAAGGTTCTCCTGAAGGTTGGGTAGCAGTAGTAAAACCAGGAAAAGTAATGTTCGAAATTGCTGGTGTATCTGAAGAGGTAGCACGTGAAGCACTTCGTTTAGCATCACACAAACTTCCTGTTAAATGTAAGATCGTAAAACGTCAAGAAACTGGTGGTGAATCTAATGAAAGCTAATGAAATCCGTGACCTTGCCACTAACGAAATCGAATTAAAAGTGAAATCACTGAAAGAAGAGCTTTTCAACCTTCGCTTCCAATTGGCGACTGGTCAATTAGAAAACACAGCTCGCATCCGTGAAGTTCGCAAAGCGATCGCACGTATGAAAACTGTGATTCGTGAAAGAGAAATCAGTGCAAATAACTGATAAAGGAGGGTTTTAAGTATGACTGAGCGTAACCAACGCAAAGTTTACACGGGCCGTGTTGTTTCTGACAAAATGGATAAGACAATTACTGTTTTAGTTGAAACTCACAAAAAGCACAAGCTTTATGGCAAGCGTGTAAAATACTCGAAAAAGTTTAAAGCTCATGATGAGCAAAACACTGCGAATATCGGTGATATCGTACGTATCATGGAAACTCGCCCGCTATCAGCTACTAAACGCTTCCGTTTAGTTGAAGTTGTAGAAAAAGCGGTTATTATTTAATAACACATTTCGGAATAAAATATATTTCCGAAGGGAGGTAACCTAAGTGATTCAACAAGAAAGTCGTATGAAAGTTGCTGACAACTCAGGTGCACGTGAAGTTTTAACTATTAAAGTACTTGGTGGTTCTGGACGTAAAACTGCAAACATCGGTGATATCGTTGTTTGTACGGTTAAGAAAGCAACACCAGGTGGCGTTGTCAAGAAAGGTGACGTTGTTAAGGCTGTTATCGTTCGCACAAAATCAGGTGCACGTCGTAAAGACGGTACTTACATTAAGTTTGATGAGAATGCTTGCGTAATTATCAAAGATGATAAATCACCACGCGGAACTCGTATTTTCGGACCAGTTGCACGTGAGTTACGTGATGGCAACTTCATGAAAATCGTTTCTTTAGCTCCAGAAGTTCTTTAATTTCATGACAGTACCAATCAAGGAGGTGCGACACATAATGCATGTTAAAAAGGGCGACAAAGTAAAAGTAATTACTGGTAAAGACAAAGGTAAAGAAGGCGTAATCTTAGCTGCTTTCCCTAAACAAGACCGAGTTCTTGTTGAAGGTGTAAACATCGTTAAGAAACACGTTAAACCTAACCAGCTTAACCCACAGGGTGGAATTGTATCTCAAGAAGCTGCAATCCACGTTTCGAACGTAATGCTAATCGATCCTAAATCTGGCGAGCCGACTCGTGTAGGTATTGAGATCAAAGATGGCAAAAAAGTTCGTGTTGCAAAAAAATCAGGTGTAGTAATCGACTAATAAGTAAATTGAGAAGGGAGGTACACACATGAGCCGCCTAAAAGAAAAATATTTAAACGAAGTTTCACCTGCTCTTATGAGCAAGTTCGAATATAAATCAGTAATGCAAGTTCCTAAAGTGGAGAAAATCGTAATCAACATGGGTGTTGGTGACGCTGTTCAAAACTCTAAAGCTCTTGATGTAGCTGTTGAAGAATTAACAACAATCACTGGTCAAAAACCAGTAGTAACTAAAGCGAAAAAATCTATCGCAGGTTTCCGTTTACGTGAAGGTCAAGCGATCGGTGCTAAAGTTACACTACGCGGTGAGCGTATGTATGAATTCCTGGATAAATTAATCTCTATCGCACTTCCACGTGTACGTGACTTCCGTGGTGTTTCTAAAAAAGCATTCGACGGTCGCGGTAACTATACATTAGGTGTTAAAGAGCAACTAATTTTCCCAGAAATCGATTACGATAAAGTTTCAAAAGTACGCGGTATGGACATCGTGATCGTAACTACTGCGAATTCTGACGAAGAAGCTCGCGAGTTATTAACACAGTTCGGTATGCCGTTCCAAAAGTAATAAAATAAGGAGGGCGAAGACGTGGCAAAAAAATCAATGATCGCTAAACAACAACGCACGCAAAAATTTAAAGTTCAAGAATATACACGTTGTGAACGCTGTGGCCGTCCACACTCTGTATACCGCAAATTTAAACTTTGCCGTATTTGTTTCCGTGAACTTGCATATAAGGGACAAATTCCTGGCGTTAAAAAAGCCAGCTGGTAATCCCCTAATTTGGGAAGGAGGTAAATTTTCATGACAATGACTGATCCGATTGCAGATATGCTTACACGCATTCGTAATGCGAACATGGTTCGTCACGAGAAGTTAGAGGTTCCTGCTTCTAACGTAAAGAAAGAGATCGCTGAAATTTTAAAGCGTGAAGGTTTCGTACGTGATGTAGAATATGTAGAAGACAACAAGCAAGGTATCATCCGTATTTTCTTAAAATACGGTAAAGAGAACGAGCGTGTTATCACTGGTCTAAAACGTATTTCTAAACCAGGTTTACGTGTATATGCTAAAACAAACGAAGTACCTAAAGTATTAAACGGTCTTGGTATCGCTTTAGTATCTACTTCAAACGGTTTATTAACTGACAAAGAAGCTCGCGCTAAACAAGTTGGCGGAGAGATCTTAGCATACATTTGGTAATTAGTAAGAAAAGAACGGAGGTGCAATATAAATGTCTCGCGTAGGTAAAAAAGTTATCGAGGTACCTGCTAACGTAACAATTGAAGTCGCTGCTGGCAACTTAGTTACTGTTAAAGGTCCTAAAGGCGAATTAACTCGTCAATTCAACCAAGATATGAAAATCGAGCAAGAAGGCAACACACTTTCTGTTGTTCGTCCTTCTGATTCTAAAGAACACCGTACAAACCACGGTACAACTCGTGCGTTACTAGCTAACATGGTAACTGGTGTTTCTGAAGGTTTCACTCGTACTCTAGAACTTGTTGGTGTAGGTTACCGTGCACAGTTACAAGGTACTAAGCTTGTACTAAACGTTGGTTATTCTCACCCAGTTGAGTTCACACCTGAGCAAGGTTTAGAGGTCGAAGTTCCTTCGAACACTAAGATCGTTGTTAAAGGTATTTCTAAAGAGCGTGTTGGTGCATTAGCATCTAACATCCGTGACGTACGTCCACCAGAGCCATACAAAGGTAAAGGGATCCGTTACGAAGGTGAATTCGTTCGCCGTAAAGAAGGTAAAACAGGTAAATAATGCGGCGTAAAACCGCATTAAATTTTGAAAGGAGTGACCACTGTGATTACGAAACAAGATAAAAATCAAGTTCGTAAAAAACGTCATGGGCGTGTTCGTTCTAAAATTTCGGGTACTGCACAACGTCCACGTTTAAACGTATTCCGTTCTAACAAGAACATCTATGCACAACTAATCGATGACGTAGCTGGCGTAACTTTAGTTTCTGCTAATACTCAAGAAAAAGCTTTCGAAGGTATGGGCTCAAACGTAGAAGCTGCTGCTAAAATCGGTGAAACAATCGCTAAACGCGCTGCTGAAAAAAATATTACTACAGTAGTATTTGACCGTAGCGGTTACTTATATCACGGACGTGTAAAAGCTTTAGCTGAAGCTGCACGTGAAAACGGCTTAGAATTTTAATAAGAAGGAGGGACATACTTCATGAGTCGCATTGACGCAAACAAATTAGAACTTGAAGAACGCGTAGTTACAATTAACCGTGTTGCTAAAGTTGTTAAAGGTGGTCGTCGCTTCCGCTTCTCTGCTCTAGTAGTAGTAGGAGATAAAAATGGTCATGTAGGATTTGGTACTGGTAAAGCCCAAGAGGTTCCAGATGCAATCCGTAAGGCTGTTGAAGACGCGAAGAAAAACTTAATCGAAGTACCACGCGTGGGTGGAACTACTCCACACTTAGTGCAAGGTCGCTTCGGTGCAGGTTCAATCTTAATCAAACCTGCAGCTCCTGGTACAGGAGTTATCGCTGGTGGTCCAGTACGTGCTGTACTTGAACTTGCTGGTATTACTGATATTCTTTCAAAATCTCTTGGTTCAAACACACCAATCAACATGGTGCGTGCAACTGTAGCAGGTTTAACTGAATTAAAACGTGTAGAAGAAGTTGCAAAACTACGCGGTAAATCAGTGGAAGAGTTATTAGGATAAGGGGGGGAATTATAATGGCTAAATTACAAATTACCCTTAATAAATCTGTCATTGGTACTAAACCTAACCAACGTAAAGTTGTTGAGGCATTAGGATTACGTAAAGTAAACCAAACTGTGGAACAAGCTGATAACGCTGCAATCCGCGGTATGATTACAAAAGTAGCTCACTTAGTTACTGTTAAAGAAATTTAATTTCAATTATACGAACAAGGAGGTGCCACCCAAATGAAACTTCATGAGTTAAAACCAGCAGAAGGTTCACGTAAAGTACGTAACCGCGTTGGTCGTGGTATCGGTTCTGGTAACGGTAAAACTTCTGGTAAAGGTCATAAAGGTCAAAACGCTCGTTCTGGCGGCGGCGTTCGCCCAGGATTTGAGGGGGGTCAAAACCCACTTTTCCGTCGTTTACCTAAACGTGGCTTTACGAACATTAACCGTAAAGAATACGCTATCGTTAACCTTGACGCGTTAAACCGTTTTGAAGATGGTGCAGAAGTAACACCTGCATTATTATTAGAAACTGGTATCGTGAGCAACGAAAAAGCTGGAATCAAAATTCTAGGTCATGGAACGTTAAGCGTTAAGCTTAATGTTAAGGCTCACAAATTCTCAGCTTCTGCAAAAGAAGCAATTGAGAACGCTGGCGGAACAACTGAGGTGATCTAATGTTTCAGACAATCTCTAACTTTATGCGCGTTCGAGATATACGAAATAAAATCATCTTCACACTTTTAATGTTAATCATTTTTCGTATCGGGACATTCATCCCGGTACCAAATGTTAACGCAGATGTATTAAAGGCAACTGATGAGTTCAGCTTAGTAGGTTTCCTTAATACGTTTGGCGGTGGTGCATTGGCAAACTTCTCGATCTTTGCGATGGGGATTATGCCGTACATCACAGCCTCAATCATTGTCCAGTTACTTCAAATGGATGTTGTTCCTAAGTTTGCAGAATGGGCGAAACAAGGTGATGTAGGTCGACGCAAGTTGGCTCAATTCACTCGTTACTTCACGATTGTATTAGCATTCATTCAATCTTTCGCAATGAGCTTTGGGTTTAACCAATTTTATGGCGGATCATTGATTACGGATACTAGTATTCAATCATACTTAACGATTTCAATCGTATTAACTGCAGGTACAGCTTTCCTATTGTGGTTATCTGAACAAGTTACTGCATATGGTGTTGGTAATGGTATTTCAATCATTATCTTCGCTGGTATCGTAGCTGCGATTCCTAACGCAGTAAACCAAATCTATGCACAACAAATTGATGGAGCGGGCGATCAATTGTTTATCAATATTGCCATTCTAGTTCTATTAGTTCTAGTGCTGCTTGCTGTTGTCGTTGGAGTTATTTATATTCAACAAGCGTTGCGTAAAATTCCAATTCAATATGCAAAACGAGTTGCTGGGAATTCACCTAAAGTTGGTGCACAGCAAACGCATTTACCGTTAAAAGTAAATGCTGCAGGGGTTATTCCGGTAATCTTTGCGGTTGCGTTTATTGTTACACCTCAAACTTTAGCAACTTTCTTTGGAGATAATAATGTAACAGCGTTTATTACGAACACGTTTGACTATACTAAACCTGTTGGTATGTTAATCTATGTTGCTTTAATTATCGCCTTCACATACTTCTATGCATTCATTCAGGTGAATCCGGAAAATGTGGCAGACAACTTGAAAAAGCAAGGTGCTTATATCCCGGGTATCCGCCCAGGTAATGACACTCAAGCTTACTTAACAAAAGTTCTTTATCGTTTGACATTAGTTGGAGCTTTATTCTTAGTAGTTATTTCTGTAATGCCGATTTTATTCATTAACTTCATGAACCTGCCAGCTTCGGCTCAAATCGGGGGAACAAGTATGATTATCGTAGTCGGTGTTGCTCTTGAAACAATGAAACAGTTAGAGTCTCAATTAGTGAAGCGTCATTATAAAGGCTTTATGAAATAATGCAGGTTTAGGAAACATTCTCGTTTCCTTACCGGCTTATGCTATAAAGGGGAGTATTACGTATGAATATCGTTTTAATGGGTCTTCCAGGTGCCGGTAAAGGTACTCAGGCTGACAAAATTGTTGAGAAGTACGCAATCCCTCATATTTCTACAGGCGATATGTTCCGTGCCGCTATTAAAGAAGGTACAGAATTAGGTTTACAGGCCAAATCATTTATGGATCAAGGTGCATTAGTACCCGATGAAGTAACGATTGGTATTGTTCGTGAACGTCTTTCACAACCAGACTGCGAAAAAGGTTTCTTATTAGATGGATTCCCACGTACGGTTCCTCAAGCTGAAGCTTTAGATAGCATCCTTGAAGAATTAGGGCGCCCAGTTGAGCATACAATTAATGTTCAAGTTGAAAAAGAAGAGTTAATCGCACGTTTAAGTGGTCGTCGTATTTGTAAGACTTGTGGTACATCATATCATTTAGTGTTTAACCCACCAAAAGTGGATGGCATTTGTGATAAGGATGGCGGCGAGTTATACACGCGTGCAGATGATAATCCTGAAACTGTTACAAACCGTCTGGAAGTAAATATGAACCAAGCACAACCTTTACTTGATTTCTACGAAGCAAAGGGAGTACTTACAAATATTAATGGACAGCAAGAAATTTCAAAAGTATTTGCTGATCTTGATGCTCTATTGCAGGGCAGCCGCAGCTGATATCCGTCCGGGCGCTAGACAGCTTCCGCGGTAGTCATGCGGAGGCAACAACGAAACATAATTTTTTGAGAGTTGCAAAAGCATATTGTGCCCGGTATATACTATAAAGGTTGAGCACTAAATTAGTGTGATGACATCTTTGTAACGTATAATGGGTTTCGTGGAAGCATCTGTGTAACGGGTATGAATCTCTCATCAAGACATTCCGGCTATCGTGTTAACATAAGGATGCGGTTCCTTATAGGATACTGTTTCCATGGATTGTGTGAAGCGAAACCAGACGAGCGTCTTATTCTACATCTCTCATGCAATCCAAACCATATGTTGAAACGAGTTGCTTCTTAATTAGGAGAAACAGTTGCAAGAGCTCGCATGAGTTTTTTGATATAAGCATATAGAAGGGAGTCGAGAAGATGGCGAAAGACGATGTAATTGAAGTCGAAGGGACAGTTCTTGAGACTTTGCCAAACGCGATGTTTAAGGTAGAATTAGAAAATGGGCACACTGTGCTTGCACACGTATCTGGAAAGATCCGTATGCACTTTATCCGTATCCTACCTGGAGATAAGGTTACTATTGAGTTATCTCCTTATGATTTAACTCGCGGTCGTATCACATACCGTTTTAAATAATCTTTTGCACTCCGGACTATTAAGGAGGTTAGGTTAGATGAAAGTGAGACCATCTGTGAAACCGATCTGCGAAAAATGTAAAGTAATTCGCCGACGCGGTAAAGTAATGGTAATCTGTGAAAATCCTAAACACAAACAAAAACAAGGATAATTAATCAAGGAGGTGCACTAACGAATGGCACGTATTGCTGGTGTTGATATTCCTCGCGACAAACGCGTTGTAATTTCATTAACATACATTTACGGTATTGGTAAAACTACTTCTCAAAAAGTATTAGCAGGTGCAGGTATTGACGAAAATACTCGCGTTAAAGACTTAACAGAAGATCAATTAAACCAAATCCGTGAACAATTAGATTCATACAAAACTGAAGGTGACTTACGTCGTGAAGTTTCTTTAAACATCAAACGTTTAATGGAGATTGCTTCTAACCGTGGTATCCGTCACCGTCGTGGTTTACCTGTTCGTGGTCAAAATACGAAAAACAATGCGCGTACGCGTAAAGGTCCACGTAAGACTGTAGCGAACAAGAAAAAATAATTAAGTAAAGGAGGTTCCTTCTTAACATGGCTCGTAAACAACAAACTCGTAAACGTCGTGTGAAAAAGAACATCGAATCTGGTGTTGCTCACATCCGTTCTACATTCAACAATACAATCGTAACGATCACTGATATGCAAGGTAACGCATTATCTTGGTCTTCAGCTGGTGCTTTAGGTTTCCGTGGTTCACGTAAATCAACTCCATTCGCAGCTCAAATGGCTGCTGAAACAGCTGCAAAAACTTCAATGGAACATGGTTTAAAAAACATTGAAGTAACAGTTAAAGGTCCTGGTTCAGGTCGTGAAGCTGCAGTACGTGCACTTCAAGCTGCTGGATTAGAAGTAACTGCTATTAAAGACGTTACTCCAGTTCCTCATAACGGTTGCCGTCCGCCAAAACGTCGTCGTGTGTAATGGGTGCAGCTTAGAAGTATAATTACTTCTACGTACATCATGTTACTTTGTACAAAAGTCTTGTGCATTTTATAGTCTAACTTAGATTAACAACTATGATGATAAGAACCTATACATTAGATGTTTTGAAGGAGGGTAAATTGGAATGATCGAAATTGAAAAACCAAAGATTGAAACAGTGGAGATTAGCGAAGATGCCAAATACGGCAAGTTTGTTGTAGAACCGCTTGAACGTGGTTATGGTAATACTTTGGGGAATTCTCTACGTCGTATCCTTCTGTCTTCATTACCTGGAGCTGCTGTTACGTCAATTCAAATTGACGGCGTATTACACGAATTCTCAACTGTAGAAGGCGTTGTAGAAGATGTCGCTTCGATTATCTTAAACGTGAAAAAGCTAGCTTTAAAAATCTACTCTGACGAAGAAAAAGTTATTGAGATTGATGTAAAAGGTGACGGAACGGTTACTGCAGCTGACATTACACATGACAGTGATGTAGAAATTTTAAACCCAGATCTATATATCGCAACAATCGCTAAGAACGGTCATTTACGTATGCGTATGTACGCACAACGTGGCCGTGGTTATACTCCTGCTGATCAAAACAAACGTGAGGATCTTCCTATCGGCGTGATCCCGATCGACTCTATTTACACTCCAGTTTCACGCGTCAACTTCCAAGTAGAGAACACTCGTGTTGGACAAAACTCTGACTACGACAAGTTATCACTTGATGTATGGACAGATGGAAGCATCGGTCCTAAAGAGGCGATTTCACTTGGAGCGAAAATTTTAACTGAACACTTAAATATCTTCGTTGGCATGACGAACGAGGCACAAACTGCTGAAATCATGGTCGAAAAAGAAGAAGACCAAAAAGAAAAAGTATTAGAGATGACTATCGAAGAACTTGATCTTTCTGTTCGTTCTTACAACTGCTTGAAGCGTGCTGGTATCAATACGGTACTAGAATTAGCTAACAAGTCAGAAGACGATATGATGAAAGTACGTAATCTTGGTCGTAAGTCTCTTGAAGAAGTTAAGCATAAGTTAGAAGAGCTTGGTTTAGGATTACGTAAAGAAGACTAAGCGAAAAATTATAAAATTTAGCTAGATCAGATATATTTAAAAGGAGGGAAACGTCCATGGGTTACAGAAAACTTGGTCGTACAAGTTCTCAACGTAAAGCATTATTACGCGACTTAGCTACTGATTTAATCATCAACGAGCGCATCGAAACTACTGAAGCGCGCGCTAAAGAAACTCGTAAAGCTGTTGAGAAAATGATTACTTTAGGTAAACGCGGAGATTTACACGCTCGTCGTCAGGCAGCATCATTCATCCGTCGTGAGCTAGTAACAGTTGGAGAAGGCGAAGAAGAAAAAACTGTTTTCGCACTTCAAAAATTATTTGACGATATCGCACCTCGTTATGCGGAGCGTCAAGGTGGTTACACTCGTATTCTTAAAGTAGGTCCTCGTCGTGGAGACGGCGCACCAGTAGTAATTATCGAATTAGTTTAATTCTTAATAACATACAGGTGGAAAAGGGGTGTCCGGTTCACCGGTTGAACCCGCACCCCTTTTTTATATAAACAAAATTGATTTATACGACATAATAAAGCTGAGCGTTATGATGAGCGGAGTATTTTATATACTGGCGTCTCGTTTAGCTCTCCGCACCTCATTCAACGAATTTTCGGGCTTGAGCACCCGTAAATTTTGTAAATGTAACGACAAGCGCATTTCTCTGAATGAGGTGCGCGCTTTTTTATTTATGGAATGAAGGGTTGAGCCCCTAAATTCCCTATACATATGCAAACATAAAGTACGTTTAAATAGGTGGCCGTTCGCGCAAAACTTGTTTGAAAACGTGCTTTATTTTTATATAGGTATCATTTCCTGGGAAATTCAAATTAACAATATAATATGTCATACTTAAGCGAAGCAGAGGGGAGATTAGCTGCGTATGAGTGAAATTTTATCATTTAATCAAGTAACCTATTCATATACACCGGAAGAACCTCAAACTCGAAATGCGGTAGAGGATGTTTCCTTTGTCATTAACAAAGGGGAATGGATTACGATTGTCGGTCATAACGGCTCCGGAAAATCAACGATGGCCAAATTGATGAGTGGTCTTCTAATACCACAGCATGGCGAAGTCCGTATTAAACGTGAGCTTCTTACAGAAGAGAATATATGGGATATTCGTTCGCAGATAGGTATTGTCTTTCAAAATCCGGACAATCAGTTTGTCGGGGCGACTGTGCAGGATGATGTTGCTTTCTCGCTTGAAAACAACGGTGTCCCGCATGAAGAGATGGTTAAACGTGTGCACAATGCCCTCAGACAAGTGAAGATGGAAGAGTTTATCAACCACGAGCCACATCATTTATCAGGCGGACAGAAGCAGCGTGTCGCTATTGCAGGAGCATTGGCAATGCATCCGCAAATATTAATATTGGATGAAGCAACATCTATGCTGGATCCTCAAGGCCGTGAAGAAGTGTTAACAATCGTGGAAGCACTGCGAAAAGAAATTGGACTTACGGTATTGGCGATCACACATGATCTTGAAGAAGCTTTACTGGCAGACCGCATTATTTTTATGAATGCCGGCAAAAAATACGCTGAAGGAACGCCTGAGGAGATTTTTGCATTGGGTGATGAACTTGTACAGTTTGGTTTGGATATGCCGTTTGCGATGAAAATGACGAAGCTGCTACAGGCACAAGGTGTACATCTTGTAGGACAACATATGACAGAAGAAGAGCTGGTGAATGACTTATGGACATCCAACTTCAACAAGTAAGCTATGCCTATGCAAAAGGCACACCATTTGAAAAGAAAGCTTTACATGAGGTTGACTTAACAATTAAAAGTGGAACATTTCAGGCGATTATCGGACATACAGGATCAGGGAAATCAACAATTCTCCTGCACTTTAACGGATTGTTAAAACCTTCGAGCGGTACCGTGAAAATCGGAGACCGATTGATTGAAGCAGGAAAAAAGGCAAAAGACTTAAAGACAGTGCGTCAAAAGGTAGGCATCGTGTTTCAGTTTCCTGAGCACCAGCTTTTTGAAGAGACTGTATTAAAGGACATTATGTTTGGCCCGATGAATTTTGGGGTGTCTGAGGAAGAAGCGGAAAAACGGGCGCGTGAGCTAATCTTATTAGTAGGATTGCCGGAAGAAATACTGGACAAATCCCCATTTGACCTATCTGGTGGTCAAATGCGCCGTGTCGCCATTGCAGGAGTACTGGCAATGGACCCTGAAGTAATCGTTTTGGATGAGCCAACAGCGGGTCTTGATCCACGTGGTCAAAAAGAAATTATGGACTTATTTTATAAGCTACATAAAGAGCGCGGTTTAACAACGATACTCGTTACACATAGTATGGAGGATGCGGCACGCTATGCAGATGCTGTTGCAATAATGCATGAAGGACGCTGTGTGTTGACCGGAGATCCGCGTGCAATTTTCAGCGATCGTCAAACACTTGCCCAATTTCGTCTGGAGCCGCCACGTATTGTTCGCTTTCAGCATCAGGTCGAGAAGATGATGGGGAAACCATTGGCGAAAGTATGCTTAACTGAAGAAGAGCTTGCCGTGGAAATTGGACAGGTAATTCCAAAGGGGCGTGAACAGCAATGATGGAAAAAATGATATTTGGGCGCTATATACCAGGAAATTCATTTGTGCATAAGCTGGATCCGCGTTCAAAGCTGCTTTTTGTTTTTGCCTTTATTATCGTTGTCTTTTTTGCCAATAATGCAGTAACCTATGCGCTGCTTTTGGCGTTTACATTACTCGTTATTCTACTTTCGAGAATCCGCCTTTATTTTCTAATCAACGGTTTAAAACCCGTCATATTTTTAATGCTCTTTACTTTGATTTTGCATTTGTTTATGACGAAGGAAGGGCCTGTATTAGTTGATCTTGGCTTTATGAAAATATACGAAGAAGGTTTACGACAAGGGATGTTCATATCAATGCGCTTTTTAATGCTCGTATTTATGACATCAATCTTAACGTTAACGACTTCTCCTATTTCAATTACGGACGGTCTGGAAGTACTGCTCAATCCATTTAAAAAGCTGAAGCTGCCTGTACATGAACTTGCATTAATGATGTCGATTTCTTTACGTTTCATACCAACATTAATGGATGAGACGGATAAAATAATGAAAGCGCAGATGGCCCGTGGTTCGGATTTAAGTGCAGGACCGATTAAAGATCGTCTCAAGGCAGTTGTACCGTTGTTAGTACCGCTCTTTGTCAGTGCATTTAAACGTGCAGAAGATTTAGCGACTGCGATGGAAGTGCGAGGCTACCGCGGAGGCGAAGGACGTACAAAATACCGTCAGTTAAAATGGATGGGAAGAGATACGGCTATTTTAGTCATACTTGTATTATTAGGCGTCCTTTTATGGATGCTGCGCAGTTAGAGGAGTAAAAACATGGTGAGATTAAAAGCAACGATTAGCTATGACGGTACAGGATTTGCCGGATATCAGGTGCAGCCGGGTGAGCGCACAGTACAGCTTGAAATCGAAAAAGTATTAACAAAAATGCATAAAGGGACACACGTAAAAATTACAGCGAGCGGCCGTACAGATGCGCGTGTCCATGCAACAGGCCAGGTAATACATTTTGATACAGCTCTTGCGATTCCCTCTGATAAATATCAAAAAGCATTAAATGTCCAATTGCCGCGTGATATTCGTGTACTTCATATGGAACAGGTAAGGGAAGACTTCCATGCACGCTATGATGTATCTGGCAAGCGTTACCGCTATATTTGGGATTGCCGCGCTGTTCAAAGCCCGTTTAGAAGACATTACGCAGTCGAAACAGGCGGAGTGAAGCCGAATGTAGAAGCGATGCGTGAAGCAGCCCAAGCAATTGTCGGGACACATGACTTCAGTTGCTTTTGCGCGGCAAATACGAGTGTAGTGGATAAAGTGCGTACGGTTGAAGCACTGGAGCTTGCCTGGCATGGGGAAGAGCTGCATATGACCATCAGCGGCAACGGCTTTTTATACAATATGGTACGGATCATTGCAGGGACATTGTGGGAAGTGGGCATCGGAAAAAGGGAAGCAGCGTCACTGGAAAAGGCAATCGCTTCAATGGACCGTGCACAAGCAGGTAAAACAGCACCAGCACATGGTCTGTATTTGGAACAAGTTTTTTATCAAGATTTATAAAAATTTATTTGAAAAAATTTTCCTCTTCACTATAAAAACCTAGAGAAATCGGCTTGTGAAAAGGGTTAACAACCTCTCCAGGTGTTCAATTAAATATCTTGACTTTAAACGCGATCCAGTATATGATGATGTATGGTATTTTCATTACCACCACAATAATAAGCCCCGAAACTTATAAAAGTGTATATAATGAAAAATAACGGTAATTCATATCGATTAGGAGGATACAAACATGCGCACAACTTTCATGGCTAAAGGTCAAGAAGTAGAACGTAAATGGTTAGTAGTTGACGCAGAAGGCCAAACGTTAGGTCGTTTAGCTTCTGAAGTAGCTTCTATCTTACGCGGTAAACATAAACCAACATTCACACCAAACGTTGATACAGGAGATCATGTGATCATCATCAACGCTGATAAAATTGAGTTAACAGGTAACAAATTACAAAAGAAAATTTACTACCGTCACACTCAATTCGCTGGTGGTTTAAAACAACGTACAGCTGGTGAAATGAAGGAAAAATACCCAACTCAAATGCTTGAGTTAGCAATTAAAGGTATGCTTCCAAAGAACTCTTTAGGTCGTCAAATGTTCACTAAATTGAACGTTTACACTGGTTCTGAACATCCACATGCTGCACAAAAACCAGAAGCTTACGAGTTACGTGGTTAATCAATAAACTATAATAGGAGGAAATAACTTTGGCACAAGTACAATATATCGGCACAGGTCGCCGTAAAAGCTCAACTGCTCGCGTACGTTTAGTACCAGGCGAAGGTAAAGTAGTAATCAACAACCGTGATGTTTCAGATTACCTACCATACGAAACTTTACACTTAATTATCAACCAACCATTAGTAGCTACAGAAACTAAAGGTTCATATGACGTTCACGTTAACGTAAACGGTGGTGGATTCACAGGTCAAGCTGGAGCAATCCGTCACGGTATCGCACGTGCATTATTACAAGTTGATCCAGACTTCCGCCCAGCTTTAAAATCAGCGGGTCTATTAACTCGTGATTCACGTATGAAAGAACGTAAAAAACCAGGTCTACGCGGCGCTCGTCGTGCACCTCAGTTCTCAAAACGTTAATCTATACGATTATTATTTTGCGAAACTACAAAACCCTTTCTTGGAATTATCCGAGAAAGGGTTTTTTCTTTATTCATTTGCAAAGCCGTTTGTCGCATGAAGTTTTCCTTTAATTTTTGAAAGAGGCAAATGAGTACCGCTTAGCCACGATTTAAAATCAATCACTACAGGCAGTGCATCGCCACCTAAAGCAAAAATACATTTCCCTTCACCCGGTAAATAGCCAACCGTATGGAGAGTCCCATCCCATGCACCGTATTTTGTCGCAAAGACGCCATTTTCGATACCATTCAATAATGTATATGCCTTTTCAAAACTAAGTGGATTTGCCTGGGCACTCGAAATAATATGTTCACGCGCTAAGGAATCTTCTGTTCGGTACCGGTTTTCTTCTGTCAGCACTTTAAAGTGATTCGTACAGGCTGCTGCGTCGCGCACGGCCACATTGCGCGGAGATGCTTCTACTGCCACCATCGTTTGCTTCGCATCCAGTAATACATAATTAAATGAATGCTTATGGGGAATATCTTTTAACAGTGAAATGCCCTCTTCAACAGTTGCGCAACGTTCAAGTAAAAGACGCGCAATCATATTGCACACAAAGCCATCCACACTGTTTTTCGTATTGACAAAGTTATAACCGACGACAAGTCCTTTTTCATTCATTCCATCCATACGACCTGTAATTTGCATTGAAGGACCGAGTGCCGCGTAGCCGCCATCAGTTGGAGCATATAGCACAAAGCGTCCATCATAGCTTTTAGGGTCATTATCATAGTTGCGGATCATATAAGAAGGACTTGTCGTAATCGAGCAGCCACTTTTTCTGTGTGCGGCATAATAGCCTCCATAATGGAGTAAAGCCTGTTCTTCTGTATAACCAAGTGTATAAGCGAGACCTTCAATTTCTTCTATTATTCCTGGAGCGAAACGGGCTAATAGTTGATTAACATATGATTTATCTATAGAAAATCTATGATCCAGTTGTTTATAAAGTTCTTCTCTATTAGAAAGAAGCGGAGAGTTCTTTAAAAGCTCTCCCTGATATATACCAAACTCATAATGCGATCCTCTAAATTGTATAATATCGCTCGTCACGTTTTTCAATTTTATGTACCCCTTTAATGAAACTGTTTGTTTAATAGTAACGATATTTAAAGAGCAAACAAAATAAAACGGTTTGAAAAAAGTTCTTCTCCTGAGCACTTTACCGGGAGTATTACTTTTGTATACAATAGTATACGATAGTATTCAAAAGAGATAGGTGATAAATTTGAGATCAGAAGGTAGAGGGAGACACCGAGGAGAAGGAGAACATAGTATTCGCCGTCCAAAGGGTGCCCAAACTTTCCGTCGTGGGCGTGCATTGGAGTTTTACCGTCAACTCGAAATGAAACGTTCAACTTTGAAACAACAGCTGGAGTCTACGGAATTGCAGTCGATTCATTCTGTCATTGCAGGAGAACTGAAAGCGACCGAAGCGATTATGAATGATTTTGTAGGGTTGTTCCAATTAAATGAACTGTTGGAAGAAACAAAGCCAACAGAAGAGGATTAAATTTTCACAACATAAGGAAGTGAACTTGTTTAATGCAAGCAGTATGGAAACTCTCAAAATATATTAAGCCATATATATTATTTGCGATCATCGCTCCCGTAATGATGGTTATTGAGGTAAGCATGGATTTACTGCAGCCTACAATATTACAGCATATTATCGACGATGGGATTGCTCAAAATGATACGTCATATATTGTGAAAATGTTTGGCTTAATGATAGCGACATCTTTAATCGGTTTAATCGGAGGTGTAGGGTGTTCGATTTATGCGTCACGGACGGCTGTTAACTTTTCAACCGATCTACGTCACGATTTATATGAAACGATTACGTATTTTTCAAATAGCAGTAAAGATAAATTTACGCTCGGAAAGCTTGTTACAAATTTAACGAGTGATATGGAAATGCTTCAGCGTGCACTGACAATGTTATTAAAAATATTTGTCCGTGGACCGATGATGTTTATCGGGGCCATTGTCATTGTCTTTATTACAGCCCGCGAATTATTTCCGATTTTGTTGGTCGTTGTGCCGATTTTGGCATTTTGCATGTACTACTTTACGGCACTATCAGGCAAGCTTTTTCATAAAGTGCAAAAGGTTGTCGATGTAGTAAATACGAAAGTCCAGGAAAACTTGGCAGGTATTCGGGTCATTAAGGCTTACAACCGGAAAAATCATCAGATCGAGCAGTTTACCGGAGTAAATACACAACTGATGAAGCGCAGTATGGCAGCTGATCAAATTATAGGCGTACTTGCACCGCTTACGATGTTTGTCGTGAACTTAGGTATAGTAGCAGCACTTTGGATGGGTGCGATCAAAGTAGATAACAATACGTTACAAGTTGGGGTTATTCTGGCCTTTATCAACTATTTAATGATGGTCATGCAGGGGCTGATGAGTTCTTCGATGGTACTTGTACAGCTGGCACGTGCGATACCAAGCGCGGGGCGAATCGTAGAAGTGCTGGAAGAGACAACAGACTTAACGAGTCCTTCAGTACCAGAGCTGAAAGAGATTCAAGGAAGAATCAGTTTTGAAGATGTAAGCTTCTCCTATTTAAAAGAAACAGAATCGGTATTGAAAAATATTAGGTTCGACGTGAATGCGGGAGAAACCCTCGGCATTATCGGAATGACAGGAAGCGGGAAATCGACATTAGTTAAAATGATTCCACGCCTGTTTGATCCTGACAGTGGTGTAGTAAAAATTGACGGGCTACCGATCGGGAACTATTCATTGGAACATTTACGCCAGTCAATCGGTTTTGCGCCACAAAAAGCTACACTGTTTTCGAAAACGATTGCCGACAACTTACGCTACGGCAAACCCGGTGCAACTACAGAGGAAATTTTGCAGGCATTACAATCAGCAAACGCCAAGGAGTTTGTCGATAAACTGGATGCAGGCACAGACCACTTGCTCACACAAGGGGCAACAAACTTGTCAGGCGGGCAAAAGCAGCGTTTGGCAATGGCGCGGTCATTTATCCGTAAACCAAGTATTTTGATTTTGGATGATGTGACAAGTGCGGTTGACAGTATTTCTGAAAAAACGATTCAACGGGCAATTGAAGAACAATTTAGTAATGCCACAAAAGTGATTGTCTCATCTAAAATCTCTTCAATTCGTCATGCCGATCAAATACTCGTAATGGATGACGGAAAAATTGCCGCAGCAGGGACACATGAGCAATTATTGCAGGAAAGTCCATTATACCAAGAGATGGCGAAAACACAGGCAGAAAAAGGGGTGACCTTAAGTGAATAAACATCAAGGGGAACCGCCTACACCAATGAGGCATCCAGGTGGTCGCTTTACAGGTCCGGTTGTGAAGCCGAAAAATCAAAAAGAAACACTGCTGCGTATTTGGAGCTATTTACGCATACAAAAGGTAGAACTGATCAGTGTTGTCATTTTCGTTATTATTAGTACATTGCTAAGCTTAGTCGGCCCATTTCTAATCGGGAAAACAATCGATGATTATATTGTGAAGCTCGATGTTCCAGGTGCGATTCGGATGGCCCTTATTTTAGCCGGCGTCTATATCGCGTCATCGTTACTGACATGGCTTCAAACCTTTGTCATGATTCGTGTTTCACAAAAGACAATTCGCAGGTTGCGACAACAACTGTTTGAACAGTATCAGTCATTGCCGCTCGCCTTTTACGACAAAAGACAGCAGGGCGATTTAATGAGCCGGATGACAAATGACATCGAAAATTTAAATGCCGCTTTGTCACAGAGTGTCATTCAAATCGTTTCAAGTTTCTTAACGATTGTCGGAACGGCCTTTGCCCTCTTTTATTTAGATTGGCGTTTAGCGCTTGTTACGCTCATTATTATTCCGCTCATCGTTTATGCGACAAAGCAGATTATTAAACGAAGCAGTGTAAACTATAAGGCACGTCAACGGGATTTGGGCAATTTAAATGGGTATATTGAAGAAACCATTTCAAACGCGGATATTATTACGCTTTTCGGTCAGGAAAAATCAACGCTTGCTGAGTTTAAAGAGACCAATGAGCGATTGCGCGGTTCGGCAATGCGAGCCGATATAATTTCCGGCTTCATGGGTCCAATCAATAACTTCATGAACAATTTAGGTTTAAGTCTTGTAATAGGCGCCGGTGCAATCATGGCAGTAACAAGCGGACTAACAATCGGTGTAATCGCATCATTTGTTACGTATACCCGACAGTTTTTCCGACCGATCAATCAGCTATCGAACTTGCTCAATACGTTCCAATCGGCTATTGCTGGTTCTGAACGTGTTTTTGAAGTGCTGGATGAAGCAAAAGAAGTAGCGGATATTGAAAATGCAAAAGCTAAGAAACAGTTTAGTGGAAATGTTAAGTTCGAAAACGTTCAGTTTGCTTATGAAACGGGCAAGACAGTATTACACGGAATCGATTTTGAAGCAAAAGCAGGAGAGACAATTGCCATTGTTGGTCCGACTGGTTCAGGGAAGACGACAATCATTCAGCTGTTAACCCGCTTTTATGATGCGACAGGTGGCCGGATCTTATTGGACGGTGAACCAATTCAACATTATAAGATGTCGAATGTGCGAGATCATGTCGGAGTCGTACTGCAGGATACATACCTGTTTTCAGGAACAGTACGTGAAAATATCCGTTTCGGTAAGCTCGATGCAACAGATGATGAGGTTGAACAGGCAGCAAAAATTGCATATGCACATAATTTTATCAAGTATTTGCCTGAGCAGTACGATACTGTACTGACAAGCGGGGGCTTAAATTTAAGTCAGGGGCAGCGTCAGCTTATAGCGATTGCCCGCGCAATTCTAGAAGATCCCGACATCTTAATCTTGGATGAAGCAACTTCAAGTGTTGATACAATGACAGAAGTGCATATTCAAAAAGGCTTGAACAATTTGATGGAAGGGCGTACGAGCTTTGTGATTGCACACCGTCTTAAAACGATTGAAAATGCAGACCAGATCCTTGTCATTAAAGATGGGCAGATTTTAGAACAAGGAACTCATGACTCTTTAATGAATGAACAAGGTTTTTATGCAACATTACAGCGTCAGCTTTTGTCTCAATGATAAGGTGAATATTCCACCGTCCTTTTGCGTATAGTAGGCAAAAAGGACGGTGTTTTTTTTGAGACGTTGGCTTGCACTCATATTCGTAATTTTTTGTTCGATGCTTGTCGTTGTATATGAAACGAACGCATCCGACCGGCGATTTTTTTTACCCGAGCCATTAGGTGGGGTAAAAATTGTATTAGATGCTGGTCATGGAGGAGTTGATGGTGGTGCTTCAAATGGAGAGGTGATCGAAAAAGATGTGACATTGGCAATTACAAAAAAAGTAGCTCGTCAATTGACACGTTTGGGAGCAGAGGTAGTATTAACACGTTCCACAGATGGGGATGTACTGAGTGAACATGCACCAAGTAAGACATTTCCAACACTTCGTGAGCGTAAAAAACAGGACATTTTTTTACGTGAAACGTTAGTAGAATCACATGAACCGGATCTATTCATTACGATTCATGCAAATGCAATACCAAATAGCAAGTGGAGAGGCGCCCAAGTGTTTTACCATCAGACTGGACATGAAAAAAGTGCGGCACTTGCACAGGCAGTTCAGCAATCAATTCGAGAGACGATGGAAAATACGGAACGCGAAGCACTGGCAATTAAAAATGTTTATTTATTAAAGAAAATTGAAAAACCGGCTGTATTAGTTGAAACAGGTTTTTTAAGTAATGAGGAAGAGCGTGATTTGCTGGCAAATGACAGCTATCAGGAAAAAATGGCATTTGCAATTGCACGTGGCATTGAAAATTATATTCACGTAAAATACGAGTAGGCAACATGTAATAACAATACGAATCGATTATGATATACTAACAAATGTAATTTCATTCAGGGGAGTGTTTGATATGTTAAATGAGGAACAAGTCCGAGAACTATTAGGAGAACTACAAGATCCGTTTTTACATAAATCACTAGCAGAAACAAAAGGTGTAACAAACGTTTCGATTAAAGCAGAAAAAGCGCATGTGAGTGTTCGTATTGCAATCGCAAAAACTAATACGCCTGAACAAATGACACTTCAAATGAAAATTGTTGAAGTGTTAAAGGAAAATGGCGCAGCTTCAGTTGGAATTCGTTTTGAAGAGCTGCCGGCAGAAGTACTGCAGTCATTCCGTGGACAAGCGACGGAATCGGAAGCACAAGATATTTTATCACCATTATCAAGCGTACAATTTATTTCAATTGCATCAGGTAAAGGCGGAGTAGGGAAATCTACGGTATCTGTAAATATGGCAGTTGCACTAGCTCGCCTAGGCAAAAAAGTCGGTTTAATTGATGCTGATATTTATGGTTTCTCTGTACCGGACATGATGGGTGTTACAGAAATGCCGGTCGTAAAAGATGACCGTATTTACCCAGTAGAACGTCTTGGTGTAAAAGTTATCTCTATGGGATTCTTCGTTGAAAACAATGCACCAATCGTTTGGCGCGGACCGATGCTTGGAAAAGTATTGGACCAGTTCTTCCGTGATGTAGAGTGGGGCGATTTAGACTACTTACTATTGGATTTACCACCAGGAACAGGTGACGTAGCTCTGGATATTCACCAAATGCTGCCGTCTTCAAAAGAGATTGTTGTAACAACACCTCACCCGACAGCCGCTTTCGTAGCAGCCCGTGCAGGTGCGATGGCATTACAGACAAATCATGAAATCCTTGGTGTTATTGAGAATATGGCTTGGTATGAAAGCAAATCAGGGGAAAAAGAATTCGTATTTGGTCAAGGTGGCGGTCCAAAGCTGGCTGATGAACTGCGCACAAAATTACTTGGTCAAATTCCGTTAGGACAACCAGATTGGACAGAGGAAGATTTTGCGCCATCTATCTATGCAGAAAGTCACCCGACAGGTAAAATCTATTTGCAAATCGCTGAAGAAATCATTTCAGAGTTAAAAAAATAAAAAAAGAACAACCAGTTGTCCCGATTGAGACGACTGGTTGTTTTTTTATGATTCTCCACCACTTTCTTTACCGCCGCCGCTTTCCTTCTCAGAGCCGGATCCCGATTCAGATCCCGATTCTTTTTCGGATGAAGCTTCACCGCTCTTCTTAATAAGATCCTGCCATTTTGTTTGCATAAGCGGATTTTCGATTGTTTCCATTACGATTTTTTCCAGCTCTTTTCGCATGACGGCACCTTTCATTATACTTTCGAGCTGCTTTTGCATATCCGGCTGGCCGAAGAAAGATGTTAAAGCTTCTTGGTAACTGGCGTCGTTCAGTAGGTTTTTCATTAATT